>DATAUR010000047.1:0-32820 GCA_036268175.1 Phenylobacterium sp.
CCTTGCCAAGGCTCGGTCAAGCCGACAAACCGAAGGCATGAAACGCCTCGCGCCCTTCGCCCTCGCCGCCGCCCTGACAGCGCTCGTCCCCAACAGCGTGCTCGCCTGGGGCAGCGCCGGCCATCGGATCATCGGGGAAGCGGCCATGCGAGCCCTGCCGGGGACGCTACCGGCCTTCCTACGCACGCCCAAGGCGGTGCTCGACGTGGGCGAATATTCCCGCGAGCCGGACCGCGGCAAGGGCGCCGGGCGCGAGTACGACAGCGACCGCGACCCGGGCCACTTCCTTGACCTAAGCGACGACGGCACGGTGCTGGGCGGTCCCAAGCTTGACGCCCTGCCGCTCACCCGCCCCGACTACGAAAAGGCGTTGCAGGCGGTGAACCAGTCGAGCTGGAAGGCCGGCTATCTGCCGTACTCCATCGTCGACCGCTATCAGCAACTGGCGCACGATTTCGCCTATTGGCGCGTGCTGACCGCGGCCGAGGCCAACCCGGCGTTCGCCGCGCACAAGGCCTGGTTCGCCGCCGACCGGCAGCGTCGCGAGGCGCAGATCCTGATCGCCATCGGCGAGCTGTCGCACTTCGTGGGCGACGGCAGCCAGCCGCTGCATGTGACCGTCCACTTCAACGGCTGGGGCGATTTCCCCAATCCCGCCGGCTACACCACCGCCAGGATCCACAGTCCCTTCGAGAGCGATCTGGTGGAAGCCAGCGTCACCGAGGCGGGCGTCGTGGCCAAGATGGCGCCGCCGAGCGCGATCTCCGGGCCCGTCGAGCAGCACGTCACGGGCTACCTCGCCGCGACTGGCGCCCAGGTGATCCCGCTGTATGAACTGGAAAAGGCCGGCGGCATGGCGCCGGGCGATCCGCGCGGTCCGGCTTTCGCCACCCAGCGGATCGCGGTCGGCGCCTCGGAACTGCGCGACATGATCGTGCTCGCCTGGGCGGCCAGCGAGCACCAGACCGTGGGCTACAAGCCGGTCGCCGTCGCCGATGTGCTGGCCGGCAAGGTCGATCCCTACAACGCGCTCTACGGCATCGACTGATGAGCGTCCCGCAGTTCGGCGAGCCCCAGGCGGGCCGCGGCTATCCCGATCGGCCGGCCGCCTTCGTGGTGGTCGAACGGGACGGGAAGATCGCGGTGGCGAGGGTGACCTTCGAGGGCGGCGGCGGACGGCTCGACCTGCCGGGCGGCGGCCTCGATCCCGGCGAGACGGCGGCGCAGGCGGCGGAGCGGGAATGCGGCGAGGAGGTCGGCCTGAAGGTCATCGCCGAAGGCGAGGGCTTCACCCGCGCCGACCATTTCTTCGTCAACGAGGACGGCTCCAGCGTCAACACGCGGGGGACCTTCTTCGCCGCCCGACTGGTCACCGAGGCGGCGCAGTTGAAGATCGAGGCTGATCATGCCCTGGAATGGATGGCGCCGCACGACGCCCTGCTGGCGCTCGACCGCGACTCCCATGCCTGGGCGGTGGCGACGTGGTTGCGTTTGCGCGCACGCGCCTGAACGGCTAGTCGGTGCGCCAATCGTCAGGAGGCGCGCTTGCCTGAGTCTTCCGCCCAGTTGATCGACGGCAAGGTCTACGCCGAACGCCTGCGCGCCCAGGTCGCCGAGCAAGTCGCGGCCCTGAAGGCCGAGCACGGGCTGCAGCCAGGGCTGGCCGTGGTGCTGGTGGGCGACGACCCGGCCAGCCAGATCTACGTCCGCTCCAAGGGCGAGCACTCCCTGGCCGTGGGCATGCACTCGGTGACCCACCGCCTGCCGGCCGACACCACCCAGCACGAGCTGATGCGGCTGGTGGGCGAGCTGAACGTCGACCCTCTGATCCACGGCATCCTGGTGCAACTGCCGCTGCCCAAGCCGCTGGACGAGAAGGCGGTGCTGGCGGCGATCAATCCGGACAAGGACGTGGACGGCCTGCATGTGGTCAACGCCGGGCGCCTGGCCAGCGGCCAGCCGGCGCTGACACCCTGCACGCCGCTCGGCTGCATGATCCTGCTGCGCGAGACGGTGGGCGATCTGACCGGCCTGAACGCGGTGGTAGTGGGCCGCTCCGTGCTGGTGGGCCGGCCGATCGCCCAGCTCCTCTTACAAGCGGACTGCACGGTGACCATCGCGCATTCCCGCAGCCGCGACCTGCCGGCCATCTGCCGCGGCGCCGACATCCTGGTGGCCGCGGTCGGCCGCCCGCGGATGATCCGCGGCGACTGGATCAAGCCTGGCGCGGCGGTGATCGACGTGGGCATCAACCGCGTGCCCTTCGACGATCCCGTGAAGGCCGCCGAGGGCCGCACCAAGGTGGTGGGCGACGTCCACTTCAAGGAGGCGAGCCAGGTCGCCGGCTGGATCACCCCGGTGCCCGGCGGCGTCGGCCTGATGACCGTCGCCGTCCTGCTGCAGAACACGGTGACCGCGGCGAAGCGCCAGGCGGGTCTGGAAAGCGTTTAGGTCTCAAGGCTCCTAAATTCGCCTGGGGCCGCTTCTGGGCGCGCTGGCCAGGTGCAGGAGGAAGACCGTGGGACGGCAGATCGCGATCGTACTTTACGTCGTGCCGATGGTGGCGGTGGTGGTCGGTGTCGATCTGATGTTCTTCCGAGGCCATTTCTGGGAACGGCTGATGGCGAACGTCGGAATCGTCCTGGTCTTCGCGGCCTTCTACCTGAGGTTCGTGAGGCGGTGACGAAGCGGAGCCGCACAACCGACCAGCGCCGTCCGCCTTCGACCCTCGCCAAGATGCGGCAGGCCTGCTTCCAGACCTGCCGCATCGGTGGTTCAGAGGCCTACGATGCTTCCGAGCCTGCGAGGGCTCAGGCGGGCAGCGCCGCCAGGCTCCGCCGGCGCCGGCGCAGGGTGGCGCCGGCGAGACCGAAGCCGCCGATCATCAGCGCCCAGCTCGCGGGCTCTGGCACGGAAGCGACGGTGAAGTTGAGGCTGTAGGGCGTGCCGGCCGGGCCGTCACCGTCGAGCACCCACATCGAATAGGTTCCAGCGCCCAGCGGACCGCTGAACCCCGTCGCGCCGGGGAAGGGCGGGAAGTTCGCGGGGCTCGAGGCGCCGAGGTCGGGGAGGATGTCGTGGCCGATCTGATCGGCGTTGAACAACGACCAACCCAACAGGCCGGCCGCCGTCACGAAGTTTCCTGACTGGTCCATGAAATCGGTGATCGGCGGCACGGAGGGGCCCGAGGCGATGCCGATGAAGGTCCGGTCGTCCGGCGTCGCGCCGTCCAGTACGTCGATGCCGGTGAGCTCTTGGCCGTGGGCGATGGTGAAGCTGAAATAGTCGTTGTCGAAATCGCCGGTCGTCCCCGAGACGATGTTGTCGCCCTTGGGCAGAGCCAGCGGCGTGGACGATAGTGGATCGGGGTTGGGGATCAGTTGAGTCGGGTTGGCGCTGTCGTTGGAGAAATCGCCATAGGCGGTCTCCGGATAGGTGGCGGCCTGGGCGAGCGAGCCAAAGCCGAGAACGGCGGCTGCCGCGACGAGGCCCGCGCCCGCGGCCGCCCCGCGAAGCCCACGGCGGTGCATTCCTGAAGTCATAGGTTCCTCCTACTGAAGAAGGGCCCTGGTCGACGCCGAGTGCGTCGCCGGCCGGGGCCGCCGTCCTCCGCCAACGCGAAAAACTGACCGCGACGCTACAGGCCAGGACGGTCGATCCGGACCGACCTTTCGCCGTCCGATCCCCGATCTATTCCCGACCGGCCTGGCCACGGGCGCGAATCGGCGGCGCGGCGGCGGCGCAGGTGACAAGCCAACGCTGACCGTGGGATCATCGCGTCACGGGCGAGAGACGCGCCGGGCCCGGGGTCGGCGACGAGGCGGGGAGGCGAACGGTCGATGAGCGACGGAGCGGACGGCCCTGCCGGCCCCATCGACCTTTCCACGACGCCGCCGATCCGCCTGGGCCCGCTGGAGCTGCTGCCGGCCCGGCGCGAGGTGCGCGGTCCCGACGGCGTCCGTCAGGTGATCCAGCCACGGGTCATGCAGGTGCTGGTGGCGCTCGCCGAGTCCAAGGGCGCGGTGGTCTCGCGCGACACGCTGGTGGCGCGGTGCTGGGAGGGATTGAACGTCGGTGAGGACGCGACGCACCGCGCCGTGGCCAAGGCGCGGCAGGTCGCCGATCTGGTCAGCCCGCGCGCCTTCGAGATCGAATCCATTGCGCGCGTCGGCTATCGCCTGACCCTCGGGCCGGACGCGGAGCTCGCCGCGTCCGGGCCCGCGCAGGCCGGGCGCCGGCTTGCGCCGTGGCGCGCCGGGGCGATCGCCGTCCTGAGCGTTGTCGTCCTGGCGCTGCTCTCGACGTTCGTCCTGCGCCGGAACGCTCCGCATACGCCTGCCGCGTCGGTCGCCAGCGCGGTGGCCCTGAAGGTGACGGTGCTGCCCTTCCAGGTGCTGGGCGACAGCGATTCCGAGCTTCGCCGCTTCGCCGGCGGCCTGAGGGCCGAGATCGTCGACCAGCTCAATTCGTCAAACGTCGGGGTCGCCGAGCCGCAGGCCGGGGCGGCCGCCTATGAGTTCGGCGGCGGGGTGGAGCGCGACGGGGGAAACCTGGTGGTTCACATCCGGCTCGACGACCGGCGCCAGCACGTCACCGTCTGGTCGGAAGAGGTCCGCAACGCCGCGCGCAACGCCGACGCCCTGCAGCAGGAGGTGGCCAATGTCGTCGCCCACGCCGCGACTGTCGCGACGCAAGAGGACGCGCTGGCCAAGGGCGATCCGGAGACCATGGGGCTGTTGATCCGCAGAAACTTCTACGCCCTGCGCAACAGCAACCAGAGCCGCGAGGCGGAATGGAACGAAAACAAGCTGCTGCTCGCCAAGCTGCCCAATGTCGCCACCATCCATGCCAATTTCGCCATCGTCAGCGGCTTCCTGGCGGCGACGACCGCCTCGCCTGAACGCGCCGCCCAGCTCAAGGAGACGGCGACGACGGAGGCCGCCCGGGCGCTGCGCCTCGATCCCCGGAGCGATGAGGCCTACTACGCCCGCTATCTGATCTATCCAGAGGTGGGGCACTGGCGCGAGCGGGAGGCGGTGCTGCTGGCGGGTCTGAAGGTGGCCCCGCAGAGCGAGCTCCTGACCAACCACTATTCGAACTTCCTGCGCGAGGTGGGCCGGTTGAGCGAGGCCATCGAGTTCGGTCGCCGGGCCGCGGCCGTGCCGCCGCCATCCGCCAACCGTGACGCCACGGTGTTGCTGGCGCTGGCCACCGCGCAGCAGACCGCCGACGTGGAGCCGCTGGCGACGCGGATCCGGGACTCCTATCCACAGCACGACGCGGCGTGGAACGCCCGGTTCGAGACCCTGCTGTTCGCCCGGCAGTGGGCGCAGGCCCAGGCGTTGCTCGCGCCTTCCGCAGACCGGTCTGGGATGGACGAGGCGGAGCGCGGCGCCTGGCTCTCGGCGCTGCGGGCCATGTCGTCGGGGGCGACGGCGGAGAAGCGCAAGGCGATCGCTGCCTTAGCGGCGCTGCCGCTGGGCGCTGAAGCCGTTCTGCCGCCGCACGAGACCTACGAGCCCGGCGAACGGATCGGCATGGTGGCGATGCTGGGCGGCCAGGCCGAAGCCTTCGCCCTGGCCTCGGCCTATCTGCGCAAGAACGCCTATGCCGACAGTTCCTTCCTGTTCTGGCCGACGCTGTCGGATTTCCGGCGCGACAGGCGTTTCCAGGATCTGGTGACGCAGGTCGGGCTGGTCGGCTATTGGCGCGCCAGCGGCAAGTGGGCCGACATCTGTGGCGCTCCGGTCCCGGGCCTGCCCTGCGGGAGAGGCTGACGGTCAGGTCGCGTTCTTCTCGGTCCAGGCGACCAGTTGGCCGATCGCGTCCTTGGTGGCCTTGTCGAAGGCGGCGACGATGGCGCCGACGCGGTTGCGGGAGGCGGTGGCGTGGACCTCGAAGTCCTGCTCGCCGACCGGCGACTGGTCGTTGCGGGTGAGGGCGGCGTGCAGGCGCACCACCACGGTGGGCGGGGCGTCGGATCCGGCGTCGTAGCGCGCCTCGAAGCTGCGCACGTCGATCCGGATCGCATAGGCGTAGCGGCCCTGTTGACCCCGGCCCAGCAGGTGGATGGGGCTCGCGTCGAAGGCGTTGTTCACCGCCTCGTTGAACAGGCTCTCGGCTGGGGCCACCCAGCGGCTCTGGGCGATGTAGGCCGCCTGGCCGCCAGTGACGGTGAGGATCCGGTCGTCGGCGGCCTCATCCTGGAAATGGCCGTTGGCGCGGAACACCGCCACCGCGTTGGCCGCCGGCGCCGACGCGCTCGCCACCGGGGTCGGTCCAAAGCGGTAGAGCTGGGCGGGCTTGCTCTTGGGCAGGAGCGAGATGCAGCCGCTCAACGCCAGGGCCGCAAAGGCCAGGGTCGCCCAGCGGAGGCGTGAGGGGTGAAGGATGGGGCGGATCATGGCTTCACCTTCACTTCTTCGGCGGCCGGCTTGCTGAGCGCGCCGGTTGGGCTTCGCTGGATCTCGTTGACCAGCCGTTCGAGGGATTCGGCGGCGCGCTGCAGCTCGACGATCGCCGAGGTGATCTGCGGCAGGCCGTTGTTGGCGAAGTCGGCGGTCGGGCCCTGCAACTTGTCGATCATGCCGCGCAGGTCCTTCATCGCGCTCTTCGCCTCGTCGGAGGCGTCGGCGATGTTCTTGGCGCTGCGCTTGCCGTCGCCGTCGACGATCTCCTGGGTCGACTTCAGGACGCCGTCGGCGTGCTGGGTGGCGGTGTCGAGGTCCTGGATCAGCTTCTGGGCGTCGCCGATGATTTCCTTGCGTTCGCGCAGTTCGGCGGTAACCGCCTGGGCGTCGGAAAGTGTCGCCGAGAAGGTCTGGATGTTCTTGTCGGAGAGCACGCGGTTCACCCGGTCCAGCGCCTCGATGGTGCGGGTCAGCACCGTTCCGCCGCCCTCCAGGAGATCGGAGAGCGCGCTGCGCTGGCTCTTCAGGATCGGGATGCACTGGTTGAGGCCGTTCGACTGGCACTTGGCCCGCTCGACGTCCTTGAGCAGGGGCTTGGACGGCGTGCCGGCGGTGATCTGCACATAGTTGACGCCGGTGATGCCCTGCGGCTCCAGCGTCGCGTAGCTGTCGACGCGGATCGGCACGTCGGAGGTGACGCGCGCACGCGCGATCACCCGGCTGGGATTGGTGCGGTCCAACGCGATCTTGGTGACATCGCCCACCTTGATGCCGTTGAAGTGAACCTCGCCGCCCTGGTTCAGGCCGCGCACCGGGCCGTCGAAGACGATGTCGTAGAGGTCGTACTCCTGGGAAAAGGAGATCCGCGCCAGCCAGACGACGAAGATCACCAGGCCGATGAAAAGGATCAGCGAGGAGAGGCCCACCAGGGCGTAATTGGCGTTCTTTTCCATCAGGCTTCCGTCTTCACCTTAGCCGCGGCGCGGCCGCGGGGCCCCAGGAAATACTCCTGAATCCAGGGATGTTTGTTGTGTTCCAGCTGCCGCACCGGCGCGGTGGCGACCACCTTCCTGTCGGCGATCACCGCCACGCGGTCGGTGATCTCGTAGAGGGTATCGAGGTCATGGGTGATCATGAATACCGTCAGGTCCAGGCTGTCGGAGAGGTCCTTGATCAGCTCGTCGAAGGCGGCGGCGCTGATCGGGTCGAGGCCGGCGGTCGGCTCGTCGAGGAACAGGAGTTCGGGGTCGAGCGCCAGGGCGCGCGCCAGGCCCGCGCGCTTGCGCATGCCGCCGGAAAGTTCCGCCGGCTTGAGGCTTCCGGCCTCGGGCCCCAGGCCCACTAGCGCGATCTTCAGGTCGGAAAGATCGTTGATCTCGCGCCGCGACAGGGTGGTGTGCTCGAACATCGGGGCGGCGACGTTCTCGCGCACCGTCAGGTTGGAAAAGAGAGCGCCTTGCTGGAACAGGACGCCCCAGCGACGCTCGATGGCGCTCCAGCGGCGTCGCGACGCGCGCTCGATGTCCTGGCCGAACACCTTGACGGTGCCGGCCTGGGGCATGCGCAGGCCGATGATGGTGTTCAGCAGCACCGACTTGCCGGCGCCGGAACCGCCGACCACGCCCAGCACCTCGCCACGCAGGGCGGTGATGTCCAGGCCATCGTGGACGACGTTGTCGCCAAAGATCGAGACCAGGCCGCGCACCTCCACCGCCGGGCCCTCGGTGTCGAGCAGCTCGTCGTCGGTGAGGTCGTTCTCGTTGACCTCTTCAGGAGGGATGGCGGTCGCGGGGGCGGTCTCGGTCATAGGTTCAGCTTCATGAACAGCAGCGCGAAGGCCGCATCGATCATGATGATCGCAAAGATGGCGTGGACCACCGCCGCCGTCACCCGCCGGCCGAGGCTCTCCACGTCGCCGCCGACCTCCAGGCCCTGGCGGCAACCGATGCCGGCGATCACCGCGGCCATCACCGGCGCCTTGGACATGCCGACCCAGAAATGGACCACGCCGACGTTGTCGACGATCCGCTGCAGGAAGAAGGCGGGGCCGAGATCCAGCACCAGCCAGACCACCACCATACCGCCGAACAGGCCCGACAGCGTCGCCACGAAGGTCAAGAGCGGGATGGTGGCCAGGAGCGCCACGAACCTGGGCAGGACCAGCGCCTCGAAGGGATCGACGCCCATCACCTGCATGGCGTCGATTTCCTGGTTCATCTTCATCGAGCCCAGCTCGGCGGCGAAGCTGGAGGCCGAGCGGCCGGCCAGCAGCACCGCGGTGATGATGATGTTGAACTCGCGCAACACCGCGATGCCGATCAGCTCGACGGCGAACACCTGGGCCCCGAACTGGCTCAGCATGTTGGCGCCCAGCAGGCCCACCACCGCGCCGATGAAGAAGGAGGTGATGGCGACGATCGGAATGGCGTCCAGCCCGGCGCGCTCGGCCAGGGCGAAGATCGCCGCCCAGCGGATGCGTTTGGGGTTGGTGAACAGGTAGACGAAGGCGCGGGCGACGACCACCAGCAGGTGACCAAGGAAGGCCAGGGTGTCGACCCACTCGTAGCCGATGTTCATCACGCCCTTGCCGAGGCGGATGGTGAACTCGCGGAATCTGCCGCTGCGGGCGGGAGCCACCGGATGCACATGGACCGCGGCGCCCACCAGCTCCAGCAGTCGCGCGCTTTCCGGGCGCGCCTGCACGGCCTTCAGGTCGAAGTCCTGCGGCAGGGCGCGGACCAGGGCGTAGGCGCCGGCGGTGTCGAGCCGGCGGACCTTGCGGATGTCGACCGCCACGGGTCCATCCGCGGTCACGGCCTCGGCCAGGCGCGCCGGCGCGTCGCCCAGGTTGTTGGCGGTCCAGTCGCCGACGAGCGCGACGGTGGGCCGCTCGCCGCCGGTCCTGACGCTGAATTCGGCCGACATCTCCACAGTCTTTGCGGTCTCCAGTGTCGGGGGCGACGACTTTCGAGTCGCGCACCCTGGGGAGATATGACCCTAACAGAGAGGCGGCGCACCGCCCGAACGTCTTACGGCGCCGGTTGTTCCGTCTCTGGCCAGCTCATGGCCGCCCGAACTGGAGAGTCTATGGTCAAGCTGAGCCCATTTTTGGTCAAGCCTGGGGGCAACAGTGAGGCACGGGCGCTCGGACGGGCCGACGACCGCAGTATCCAGGGGTGGAGAGTTTCGTTGTCCCGCCAGTTCGAGATCGCCGGCAAGTCCGGCGCACGCTACCGCTATACCGCCTTCGAGGAAGACCGGTTCCTGCCACCGGCCGGAGCCAATTTCGTGATCGCCAAACTGACCAAGGACGGCCCAACGGTGGTGTTCGCCGGCGAGACCGACAACCTGGCCAGCCAGACCTGGCGCACGGCGCTGGAGAAGGCGAGGGCGGCCTATGGGGACGCCGCGATCCTCACCCGGCTGAACGTCACGCGCGCGGTGCGCGAGGCTGAGCGGGTCGACCTGATCGCCGAGCACCAGCCACCGATGAACGGCTAGGTCGGCCGAGCCGCACCGTCCGGCGGGCTGGCCTACGATCGGCCGCTCGCCACCGGGCGGCCTCGCCGTGCTAGAGCTTCGGCGACACCGCGAGGGGGAACCGACGTGACGCTCAGCTACGACCTCTACTGGTCCTTCCGCTCGCCCTATTCCTACATGGTGATGGGCCGGCTCGTGGCGCTGGAGCGGGACTACGACGTCGCCTGCAACGTGCGGCCGGTCTATCCGCTGGCGGTGCGCACGCCGGAGTTCTTCGAGCAGCAGGACCCGCTCTGGGTCCGCTACTTCATGACCGACGTGTTCCGCGAGGCGGCCTTCCGCGGCCTGCCGTTCCGCTGGCCCAGGCCCGATCCGGTGCAGCGCTCGGCCGACGAGGGCTATCGGATGAAACAGCCCTGGATCCATCGGCTGACCCACCTGGGCGTGGCGGCGACGGAGCGCGGGCGGGGCTTGGCCTTCCTCGACGAGGTCAGCGCGATGATCTGGGGCGGCGGGACCGATGACTGGCACGAGGGCGACCACCTGGCGCAGGCCGCCGCCCGCGCCGGCCTCGACTTCGCGCAGATGGCCGCCGCCGTCGATGCAGATCCCGCGCCCTTCGCGGCGGTCGTGGAGGCCAATCAGGTCGCCCAGCGCGCCGCTGGCCATTGGGGCGTGCCGATGATGACCTTCGGTGGCGAGGCGTTCTTCGGCCAGGACCGCTTCGACCAGCTCAAGTGGCGGCTGGAGCAGGCGGGCCTGGCGCGGCGGCCCGCCTAGGCGTCCGGCTAGTAGGTCAGGCTCGGATACCAGTCCGCATCGCGGCCCTTCGGCGTCATGTCCAGGAAGTTCCACAGCGGCGCGGGATCGGGCGCGCCGCGAGGATCCTGGCCGGGGTCGCTCTCGCCCATCTCGCCCGACCAGAAGTGGCGGATGGCGCCGCCCTGCCGGGTGAAGACGTTGATCGCCGGCTCCTCCGAGCCCTTCGGCGTCAGGGCGAAATAGTCGCGGGAATAGGCGTCGTTGAGATCCTGATAGACCTTCAGCGCCTGCCAGCCGCGTTCCTGCTTGAAGGCCACCAGCCGCTCGACCGGTGAGCGGGCGATCACCCCGAGCGCGACCTTCTGCTCGAGGTCGCGGGCGTTGGCGTCCAGCGGACCCAGGAGGTTGGTGCACATCGGACAGGGCCGCTCGCGCCCAGGTCCGAACATGAAGCTGTAGAGGATCAGGGTGTCCTTGTCGCCGAACAGGCCCGCGAAGTCGCTGGGGCCATTCTCGCCCATGAACCGGTAGTCGCCGCGCACCTCGCCGCCCGGCGGCAGGGTCCGGCGCAGGGCCGCCACCCGTTCCAGGCGCCGGCGCAGCTCGTATTCTTCCTTGAGCAGCGCCGTGCGCGCGGCGCGATATTCGGCGCTTTCGTTGGGAAACCGCATCTCGTTGCGGGCGACGAGGTCGTCGACCGGCGTCAGGGTTGGGGTCTTGGCGTCCATGGTCTGGGGCTCCTTGGATGGATCAGGATAACCTAGAGGACGTCCGAACAGGTCCCGAACCGACAATCGGAACGGCGAATTTCCCTCGGCCGGCTCCGCCGGTCGCCGGCCATTCCAAGGATCTGCGGAACGGAGAGCCTTCACCAGCGCTGCTATGGACAAACGTGAGGAGTTCAGAAGGCCAAGATGGCGTCACTCATTGAAGACTACGCGCTGATCGGCGACTGCGAGACCGCCGCGCTGGTCGCACGCGACGGATCGATCGACTGGCTGTGCTGGCGGCGTTTCGACAGCCCGGCCTGCTTCGCAGCCCTGGTGGGCGATGTCGGTAACGGGCGGTGGCGGATCGCGCCGAGCAGCCGGATCGTCTCGATCTCGCGGGCCTATCGGCCGGGCAGCCTGGTCCTGGAGACGATCTATGAGACCGAGGACGGCGTCGTCGCCCTGGTCGACTTCATGCCCCAGCGCGACGAGACCTGCCATGTCGTGCGCATCGTCGAGGGCCGTTCGGGGCGGGTGCGGATGGCGATGGAGCTGGTGCTCCGCTTCGACTACGGGGTGATGACGCCCTGGGTCACCCGCGCGGAGGATGGCGCGCTGCACGCGGTCGCCGGACCGGACATGGCCGTACTCCGCACGCCGGTCGACCTGGCGGGTCGCGATATGACCACGGTGGCGCAGTTCGAGGTCGCCGCCAAAGACCGCGTGCCCTTCGTTCTGAGCTTTGCGCCCTCGCACCTGGCGGCGCCGCAGGCCATCGACCCGGAGCGCGCGCTGAAGGGCACCGAGGCCGCCTGGCGCGAATGGCTCAAGGCCTGCACGGTCGATGGACCCTATGTCGAGGCCGTCGCCCGCTCGCTGATAACGCTCAAGGCGCTCTCCCACACGCCGACCGGCGGCACCGTGGCCGCGCCGACGACCTCCCTGCCCGAAGAGTTGGGCGGCGAGCGAAACTGGGACTACCGCTACTGCTGGATCCGCGACGCCACCTTTCTGCTCTTGGCCCTGATGAGCGCCGGCCACTTCGAGGAGGCCAAGGCCTGGACGACCTGGCTGCACCGCGCCGTCGCCGGCAGCCCGCAGGACATGCAGATCATGTACAGCGTGACCGGCGAACGCCGGCTCACCGAATGGGAGGCGCCGTGGCTGAGCGGCTATAAGGGCTCGCGGCCGGTGCGGATCGGCAACGCGGCCCACAGCCAGCTGCAGATCGATGTCTTCGGCGAGCTGATGGACGCCACCCACCAGGCCCGCATCAACGGCCTGACCGACGGCGACACCTGGGCGCTGCAACGAAAGATCATGGACCATGTGGTCGAGGTCTGGAACGAGCCCGACCAGGGCATGTGGGAGGTGCGCGGGCCGCCGCGGCATTTCACCTTCTCCAAGATCATGGCCTGGGTCGCGATCGACCGCGCCATCCAGGACGCGGAGACCTTTGGCTTGGAAGGCCCAGTCGCGGAATGGCGGGTGCTGCGCGACGAAATCCACCGCGAGGTCCGCGCCAAAGGGATCAATCCCGCCACCGGCGGCTTCCAGCGCGCCTATGACGATCCAGGCGCCGACGCGAGCCTGCTGCTGGTCGCCGAACTGGGGTTTGTAGCCGCCGACGACCCGCGTTTCGCGGCGACGGTGGCGGCCGTGGAGCGGGAGCTGATCTCCGCCGAGGGCCTCGTGCAGCGCTACGACACGCGGGGGTCCGAGGATGGCCTGCCGCCGGGCGAGGGCGCTTTCCTGCCGTGCAGCTTCTGGCTGGCCAACGCCTACGCCATGCTCGGCCGCGAGGCCGAAGCGACCAAGCTGTTCGAACGCCTGCTGGAATTCCGCAACGACGTGGGTCTGCTGGCCGAGGAGTTCGATCCCAGGACCGGGCGGCTGAGCGGCAACTTTCCCCAGGCGCTGTCGCACATCGGCCTGATCGGCGCCGCGCTCAACCTGACCCACGCCGTCAAGCCCAGCCAGGTTCGGGCGAGGCGCAACGTCAGCGGGCAAGGAACCGCCTGAGGTCTAGCTCGTTCCACGACGTATCGGCCGCGCGGAAACACGCCCTGCGCGGCTGAAGGGCCGGCGCGGGGTGCGCGCGAGGGGAACGCGGGGAGGGCAGGCGATGATCACATCCTCCAGCCGGCCGGAAACGCTGCTGCTTGGCGGGAGGCGACGGCATGGCCCAGATCTTCAGGCCCTCCGCGGACACCTGGTTCCGGGTCACAGTCGTCCTGGTCTTGGTCGCCGTGTTCGGCGGCGGCGTCTTCGCCACGGGCCTGGCGCGGTCCAGCTACGCGACACGCCAGGGCTGGCCGCTCGATCAAACGGTTCCGTTCAGCCACAAACACCACGCCGGCGACCTGGGCATCGACTGCCGCTACTGCCATGTGGATGTGGAGCGCGGGCCCAAGGCCGCCATCCCGCCCACCTACACCTGCATGACCTGCCATTCGCAGGTCTGGACCGGCGCGCCCATGCTGGCGCCCGTGCGTGACAGCCTGGCCAACGACCGGCCGCTGATCTGGACGCGCGTGGCCAAGCTGCCCGGCTACGTCTACTTCGACCACCAGATCCACATCGACCGCGGCGTGCCCTGCGTCGAGTGCCACGGCCGCATGGACGAGATGCCGCTGGCTTACCGCGCGCACGCGCTGGAGATGCGGTTCTGCCTCGGCTGCCATCGCGATCCCGCCCCGCACCTGAAGCCCCCCGACCAGGTCACCCGCATGGACTGGAGCGGCTGGGACAAGGTCCCCGCGCATCGCGGCTACGGCCAGATGGCGATGGCCAAGTTCCATATCGACCCGGCCAAGCTGACCGACTGCGGCCTTTGCCACCGGTGACCAGATGAGCGCACCCCACAAGCCGCAGATCGCCAAGGCCGACGCCGGCGCCCGCCACCTGAGGCGCGCCGCGGCGGAGTTTCCGGCGGCGTTCGCCGGCCTGAGCCAAGTCGACCGGCGGGACCTGCTCAAGGTGATGGGCGCGTCGCTGGCGCTGGCCGGCTTGACCGGTTGCCAGCACGACCCGGCGCCGGAGGCCCGGCCCTATGTGCGGACTCCTGACGGGATCGTGCTGGGCAAGAGCCGGTCCTACGCCACCGCCGTCACCTTCGGCGGCTATGCCCAGCCGGTGCTAGGGACCACCCACGAGGGGCGCCCGACCAAGCTCGAGGGCTTGCCGGAGCATCCCGCGAGCCGCGGCGCCACCGACGCCTTCACCCAGGCGGCGCTGCTCGGGCTCTACGACCCCAGCCGTTCCAAGGGGCCGGCGCGGTTCGGCCAGCCGACCGACTGGGGCTCTTTCGAAAGCGCGATGACGGCCAACGCCGCGCGGCTGGACGGACAGAAAGGCGAGGGGTTTCGCCTGCTGACCGGGGCTGTCACCTCACCGACCGTGGGCCGGCTGATCGAAGAGATGCTGCGGCGCTGGCCGCGGGCGCGCTGGCATGTGTTCGAGCCGGTGAACCACGACCTGCGGCTGGAGGCGGCGCGGCTTGCATTCGGCCGTGAACTCTCGGTGCGGCCCAGGCTGGATCTTGCCGAAACGGTGGTCAGCTTCGACGACGACCTGCTGGGCCCGGGGCCGTTCCAGACCAGCTACGCCCGCGACTGGGGAGTAAGGCGCGCGGCCTACCAGGCGGGCCAGGGCGGCAGCGAACTGCTGACCGCGGAGCCGGCGCCCAGCCTCACCGGCGCGGCCTCGCAAGCCCGGTTGATCGCCTCGGACGCCGAGGTGGACCGACTCGTCGTCGCCCTGGCCGCCGCGCTGGGTGTGAAGGGCGTCGCCGCGCCGGCGCTGCCCGATCGGCAGGCGAAATGGCTGGCCCGCGCCGTGGCCGCGCTGCGCCGCGTCGGCAGCGCCGCCTACGTCGGGGTCGGGCCCTTCCACGATCCGGCGATCCAGGCCCTGGGCCTGCGGATCAACGATCGTCTGGGCGCGCTGGGCCATGCCGCCGTCGTGACCGAGCCGCTGTTCAAGGCGCCGCCGGATGGCGCGGGCTCACTGGCGGCGCTGCTCGCCGACACCCACGCCGGGCGTGTCGACACCCTGGCGATCCTCGACGCCAACCCGATCTACGCCGCGCCGCGCGACCTGGACGCCGCCGGCGCGTTGCGCAGGGTGCGGCTGCGGGTCCACATGGGCCTGCACGAGGACGAGACCGCCGCCTTTTGCCACTGGCACGCGCCGGTGGAGCACGACCTGGAGACCTGGGGCGACGCCCTGGCGATCGATGGCCGGCCGAGCCTGATCCAACCGCTGGTGCGGCCGTTCTACGCCGTGCGCGCCAGGAGCGTGCTACTGATGAACCTGCAGGGCGACCTGACCGCCGACGCCCGCACCCTGCTGGGCGAGACCTGGCGGGACAAGCTCGGCGACCTGCAGAGCGCTGCGTGGCGCACCGCTCAGGAGCGGGGCTTCATCGATGAACCCGATCCCGCCGTCGCCGTCTCGGCGGCGTCCGGAGCCGTGACATTGCCGGCGGCCAGCGCGAGCTCTGCCGGCCTGACGGTGCTGGTGCGGCCCGACCCGGCGGTCTGGGATGGCGCGCTGGCGAACAATCCGTGGCTACAGGAGCTGCCGCGGCCGTTCACCTCGCTCACCTGGGACAATGCGGTGGCGATCGCGCCGGCGCTGGCGAAGCGGCTTGGTCTGAAGACCGGCGATGTCGTGCGCCTCGAGGCCGGCGGCCGGGTCGTCGAGGGGCCGGTCTGGGTCATGGCCGGCCAGGACCCGTCGACGGTGGTCTTGACGCTGGGCTATGGCCGCGGCGCGGCGGGCCTGGGCCATGGCGTCGGCTTTGACGCCGGCCCGCTGCGCACCGCCGCTCAGCCCTGGCGGCTGGAGGGCGCGACGCTCACGGCCCTCGGCCGAAACGCAGCCTTGGCGACGACCCAGGATTTCACCCAGCTCGGCGACTTCGATTTCGTTCGCACCGCGCCTCGCGGCGACGTGGCGCCAAAGCCCGCGCCGCCGCCGCCCGCCAGCTTCTATCCGCCGAAACCCGAGAGCCGGCCGCAGTGGGGGATGACCGTCGACGTCGATCTCTGCATCGGCTGCAACGCCTGCGTCACCGCCTGCCAGGCGGAGAACAACGTGCCGGTGGTCGGCAAGGCGCAGGTCGCCAAGGGCCGCCACATGCACTGGCTGCGCGTCGACCACTATGAGGCGGGAGCGCCGGAAGACCCGGTGTTCTTCAACCAGCCGGTGCCGTGCATGCACTGCGAGCAGGCGCCCTGCGAGATGGGCTGTCCGGTGAACGCCGCGGTCCACTCCGACGATGGCCTCAACCTGCAGGTCTACAACCGCTGCATCGGCACCCGGACCTGCTCGTCCTATTGCCCCTACAAGGTGCGCCGCTTCAACTGGTTCGACTTCACCGGCGGCGACCCGCCGGAGCTACGCGCGGCGCGCAATCCCGAGGTCACGGTGCGGTCGCGCGGCGTGATGGAAAAGTGCAACTACTGCCTCCAGCGGATCGTGGCCGGCAAGATCGAGGCCCAGGTGGCCGGCCGCGAGATCGGCGATGGCGAGGTCCGCACCGCCTGCCAGCAGGTCTGCCCGACCAACGCCATCACCTTCGGCGACATCAGCGACCCGAAAAGCCAGGTGACAGCCCGCAAGGCGCAGGGCCGCAACTACGCCCTGCTGGAGGAGGTCAACACCCGGCCGCGCACCACCTACCTGGCCAGGATCGCGCCCGAGGACGCCGATGGCTAGCCAGGACGCCGCCCTGGAGGCCGGCTATCGCCGGGTCACCCGCGAGGTCACGCGCATCCCGCTGGCCTTTCCGCACAAGCGCACCTGGTGGATCGCCTTCCTGGCCGCGCTGTCGCTGCTGGCGCTCTATTTCGTCTCCGCAGGCATGACGTTCGCCGTGGGCATCGGCGCCTGGGGCAACGACATTCCGGTCAACTGGGGGATCGCGATCTCCAACTACATCTGGTGGATCGGCATCGGCCATGCCGGCACCCTGATCTCGGCGATGCTGCTGCTGATGCGCCAGCGCTGGCGCAATTCCCTGAACCGCTTCGCCGAAGCCATGACCCTGTTCGCGGTGGTCTGTGGCGGTCTCTATCCCATCCTGCACCTGGGCCGGCCCTGGTTCTTCTATTGGATGGCGCCTTACCCGGCGACCATGGGGGTCTGGCCACAGTTCAAGAGCCCGTTGACCTGGGACTTCTTCGCGGTCCTCACCTACCTCACCGTCTCGGCGATCTTCTGGTACATCGGCATCATCCCCGACCTTGCCGCGACGCGGGACCGCGCCACGCGGCACAGCGCCCAGGTGTTCTTCGGCGTGCTGGCGCTCGGCTGGCGAGGCGCCGCCCGGCACTGGGCGCGGTGGCGCCAAGCCTATCGGATCTGCGCGGCGATCGCCGTGCCGCTGGTCGTTTCGGTCCACTCGGAGATCTCGATGATCTTCGCCGCGGGCCCGATCCCTGGCTGGATGTCGACGGTCTTCCCACCCTATTTCGTGCTGGGCGCGGCCTTCTCGGGATTTGCGGTGGTCGCCATCATCGCGACGGTGACCCGCCACGCCTTCGGCCTGAAGGACCTCATCACCGACCTGCACCTGGACATGCTGGGCCGCCTGACGCTCGCCACGGGCATGATGACTGCCTATGGCTACTTCGCCGACGTGTTCGGGGCGCTCTACGGCGGCGAGCGCTACGAACTGCACACCCTGCACGAACGGTTCTTCGGCGAGGTCGCTTGGGCCTATTGGGGCGCGGTCTTCCTGAATTTCGTCCCGCTGCAACTGCTTTGGCTGCGGCGCTGGCGGGTCAATCCGATCGCGCTGCTGCTGGTCGGGTTCTCGGTGACCATCGGCATGTGGTGCGAGCGCTACATGCTGCTCGTCACCACCCTCTACCGTGACTACCTGGTCTCCTCCTGGGGCCACTTCTGGCCGAGCTTCTGGGAATGGGGCCTGTTCTTCGGCTCCATCGGCCTTTGGCTGACGCTGTTCCTGCTGTTTATCCGCGCGCTGCCGATGATCTCCGCCTTCGAGATCAAGGAGGCGACCTTCGAGGAAGAGGAAGCGGAGGCGGCGCATGGCTAGGCGCCCCGATCCGCCCGCCGGCCTCGCCGCCGAGTTCGCGGACGCCGAAGTCCTGCTCGAAGCCGTGCGCCGCTTGCGGGAGACCGGCTATCGCCGGTTCGAGGCCTATTCCCCGTTTCCCATCGACGGCCTGGCCGAGGCGGAGGGCTTCAGGGAAGGCAAGATCGCCGCCGCCACCCTGGTCGGCGGGTTCGTCGGCGTGGCGGTCGGCTATGGGATGCAGGTCTACACCAACCTCGACTTTCCCATCGACATCGGCGGCCGGCCGCTGATCGCCCAGCCGGCGTTCGTGCTGATCACCTTCGAGGTGATGGTGCTGTTCGCGGTCGGCGCCTGCGTCCTGGCGATGCTGCTCTTGAACCGGCTGCCCAAGCTGCATCACCCGGTCTTCGACATCGAGCGGTTCGGCCTGGCCAGCCTCGACCGGTTCTTCCTGGTCCTCGATGCGGACGACGCGAAGTTCGACCGCCGTCGCAGTCCCGCGCTGCTCAAACGCCTGGGCGCGGTGAACGTCGAGCCGATGCCGACCGGACAGGCGAAGCCATGAGGCGCGCGCTCAGCCTCCTGGTGGCCGCCGTCGCGCTGGCGGGCTGCGACCAGATGGCCACCCAGCCGCGCGAGCACGTCTATGGCCGCTCGGCGCTGTTTCCCAACGGCATGTCGATGCAGGCGCCGCCCGACGGCGCGCTGGCGCGAGGCGATCTGGAGACCCAGGCCATGCTCCAGACGCGCCCGCCGCTGACGCCGGCGCTGCTGGCGCGGGGGCAGGCGCGGTATGCGATCTATTGCGCGGTCTGCCACGACGCCGCCGGGTACGGCCAAGGGGTGGTTCCCTCGCGCGGCTATCCGCAGCCGCCGAGCTTCCACAGCGCACGGCTTCGCGCGGCGTCGAGCCGCCACATCGTCGATGTGATCACCAACGGCTATGGGGTGATGTACGCCTACCGCGACCGTGTGATTCCGGCGGACCGCTGGGCGATCGCCGCCTATATCCGCGCCCTGCAACTGAGCCAGGCGGCGCCGGTCGCCAAGCTCGCGCCGGCCGAGCAAGCCAGACTGGCGGCCGACCGTGGCCTCTAGCGTTGGCTCCGCGCGATGGCGGCCGGTCGGCGTGGCCGGTGGCGTGGTGCTGCTGGCCGCGCTCGTCGGATGCGCGGTGGTCGGCGGCGCGGCTTGGCGGGCGTGGCTCGGGGCGGCGTTCCTGGCGATCTCGCTGCCGGTCGGGGCGCTTGGGCTGATCATGATCATGCGCCTGGTTCCGGGCGCCTGGGCGCGCGAGACCTCGCCGATCCTGGAGGCTGAGACCCTGCTGGCGCCGGTGGGCGCGCTCGCCCTGCTGCCGGTGCTGATCGTCCTGCCGAGCCTCTATCGCTGGATGCATGAGGCGCAGACGACGGCCTTCCGCGCGGCCTGGCTGACGCCCGTTGGCTTCGTCGCGGTGACGGTCGTCTGGCTCGTCATCCTGTTCGCGCTCGCCGCCCTGCTGGCGAAGCGGCCCGACGCGCCGCGCGCGGTGTCCTGCATCGGGCTGATCCTGTTTTTGGTGTTCGGGACCTTCGCGGCCACCGACTGGCTCCAGTCGCTCGATCCCGACCTCAATTCGTCGGGGTTCGGGCTCTACGTCGTCTGCCTGCAGATCCTGCTGGCCCTGGCGGCGGCCATCGTCTTCGCGCTCGCCCGGCCGGAGGGCCTGCCGCGGCAAGGCATCCTGGGCGGCTTGCTGCTGACCCTGCTTCTGATGTGGGCCTACTTCGCCTTCATGCCGTTCTTCATCACCTGGTCCGCCGACGTTCCGGCGGCGGCGGTCTGGTATCTGCGGCGAGGGCGGGGCGTCTGGGGCGACGTCGCCTGGGTGGTGGCCGCGACGAGGTTCGTGCCGATGTTCCTGCTGCTCTTCGGCGCCGTGCGCAACGACCGGCGTCGGCTGATCTGGGTGGCCGGTGCGGTGGTGGTCGGCAGCGCGCCCGAGGTGGCCTGGCTGGTGCTGCCGCAACCGCCGGGCGGCAGCCCCTCGGACGGTGTCACCGCGGCCCTGTTCATCGCCGCCGTGGCCGGCATGGGCTGCCTCTTCGGGGCCTTGATGCAGCCGGCGCGGGCCTGGATCGGGGCGCGGCCATGAGCGCCAGACCCGGCCACGAGACCTCCGACCTGCCGGCGGGACCGGCGGTGCTGGCGATCGCCGGCCTGCTGTCGCTGATCGTCGTCGGCGCCCTGGTCGCCTGGGCCCTGACAGCGGCGTTCGAGCATGCACGCCCCGCCCGGACGCCCACCGCCTTCCAGCGGGCGGCGGCCACGCCGGCGTTCCCACGGCTGGAGGTGGATGCCCGCGCCGACCGGATCGCGCTTGAGCGGCGAGCCCAGGCGCGTCTCGCCGGCTACGGCTGGACCGACCGGCGGGCGGGCCTTGCCCACATCCCCATCGACCGCGCCATGGCGTTGCAGGCCGAGGAAGGTTGGCCCGACGCAGACATCCAGCCCACGTCCCCGGGGGAGGGCGCGCGGTGAGGGGGCGCATCGTGCTTCTCGCCGCCTTGGCGGGGCTCGCGCTGGGGAGCCACGCCCACGCCCAGGCCGGGTTCGATCCGGCTCGGCTGGCGTCGGTCTCCGCGCCGCCGTTCGCCCGCGCGCCCATGGACCTGGCGTTCCGCGACCAGCACGGGGCCACGGTCACCCTGCGCCAGCTCGCCGCCGGCAAGCCGCTGGTGATCGCGCCCGTGCAGCATGCCTGCCGCAACCTCTGCGGCCTGACGCTGGAGGCGCTGCGTCGTTCGCTGTCCGGCCTGCCGCTGCGACCTGGCGCCGATTTCACCGTGGTCGCCTTGGGGATCGACCCGCGCGAGACCCCCTCCGACGCCATCCGTTCGGCCGAGCGCCTGGGCGGCGCAGCCTCACCAGGCGTGGAAGCCTTGGTCGGGAGCCAAGCAGCCGACGAGAAGCTGACGAGCGCCCTGGGTTATCGCTACAGTTGGATGGCCGTCACCGAGCAATACGCACACATCGCCGCGGTGGGGGTGCTGACGCGAGATGGCCGACTAGTGCGCTGGTTGCCGGGCCTAGGGATGAAGCCCGCGGAGCTGCAGGCCGCGCTGAACGATGCCCGGCGCGGCGAGGCTTCGGGCCTGGCCGATCAGATTAGGTTGCTCTGCTTCCACTTCGATCCCGCCACTGGACGCTACAGCCTGGCGATCTGGCGGGTGTTGCGGTGGATGGCGGTAGGCGCGGCGACCCTCGTGCTTGGCGGCGTCGCCCTGGCGTTCTGGCGTGAGCGCCGCAAGGGCGCGATCCGGTGAACCGCCTCTTGCCCTTCTGGCCCGTCGCGGCGTCCGAACACGCGGCGAAGGTGGACTGGCTGATGGCCGGCTTCTCGGTGCTGTGCTTCGCCCTGACCGCGCCGGTTTTCGTGCTGCTCGCCCTCTTCGCGTTCAAGTACCGGCGGGGAAGCATGGCGGACCGCACCCATCGGCCCAGCGGCAACGTCCTCGTAGAGACCTCGTGGACAGTGATCCCGTTCCTGCTGACGCTCGCGTTCTTCGTCTATGCCGCGAACCTCTATCTGAACCTCGGCCGCGCGCCCGCCGACTCGCTGGTGATCGACGTGGTCGCCAAGCAGTGGATGTGGAAGTTCGAGCATCCCGGCGGCCAGCGGGAGATCGACGACCTCCACGTGCCCGTGGGCCGTGACGTGCGGCTCTCGATGACCTCGCAGGACGTGATCCACAGCTTTTTCGTGCCGGCGCTGCGCATCAAGCAGGACGTGCTGCCGGGGCGCTATACGAGCCTCTGGTTCAACGCCAACCGGCCGGGCGTCTACGACCTGCGCTGTTCGCAGTTCTGCGGCATGGACCATTCGCTGATGGTCGGCCGCATCTACGTGCTGAACCCTGGCGACTATGCCGCTTGGCTGCAGCGGGCCGGGGCGTCGGGCGATCTGGCGAGCCAGGGCAAGGCGCTGTTCGACACCCTCGGCTGCAGCGGCTGTCACGCGCCGCAGTCGGGCGTGCGGGCGCCCAGCCTCGACGGCCTGTTCGGCCGCCCGGTTCCGCTGGCGGACGGGCGCGTCGTCACCGCCGACGACCAGTACCTGCGCGACAGCATCGTCGCCCCCAATCGCGACGTCGCCGCCGGCTACCCGCCGGTGATGCCGACCTACGCGGGCGAGATCTCGGAGGAGGACCTCCTCAAGCTGGTCGCCTACCTGAAGTCGCTGGGCGCGGGGCCGTCGCAGACGGCGCCGCTGAGGGAGCCATCGCCATGACCGCCGTCCCGCTGCTGACCCCCGAGGAGCGCGGCAGCTATCTGGCCGCCGGAAGCACGCTTCGCTCCTGGCTGCTGAGCACCGATCACAAGCGGATCGCGATCCTCTACCTGCTGTCGATCACCGCCTTCTTCTTCGTGGGCGGCGCGGCGGCGGGGTTGATCCGGCTGGACCTGATCTCGCCGACCCATCACATCCTGACCAACGAAGGCTACAACCGCACCTTCACCCTGCACGGGGTGGTGATGGTCTGGTTCTTCCTGATCCCGTCGATCCCGGCGACCTTCGGCAACTTCCTGATCCCCTTGATGATCGGGGCGAAGGACCTGGCGTTCCCGCGGCTGAACCTGCTCAGCTGGTACATCTATGCGATCGGCGGCTGCGTCACGATCTATGTGCTGATGGCTGGCGGCGTCGACACCGGCTGGACCTTCTACACACCGCTCTCGACCCTCTATGCCAACGGCCACGTGATCGCCGCGGCCGCTGCGGTGTTCATCGTCGGCTTCTCCTCGATCCTCACCGGGCTCAACTTCATCGTCACCATCCACAAGCTGCGGGCGCCCGGTATGACCTGGGGCCGGCTGCCGATCTTCGTCTGGTCGCACTATGCGACCTCGCTGATCCTGGTGCTGGCGACCCCGGTCTTGGCGATCACGCTGGCCTTGCTGAGCGCCGAGCGGCTGTTCCACCTGGGGATCTTCGATCCGGCGCTGGGCGGCGATCCGCTGCTCTTCCAGCACATGTTCTGGTTCTACAGCCATCCGGCCGTCTACATCATGATCCTGCCGTCCATGGGGGTGGTCAGCGAACTGGTGGCCGCCTCGGCGCACAAGCGGCTGTTCGGCTACTGGTTCGTGGCCAGCGCCAGCCTGGCCATCGCCGCGGTGGGGTTCCTGGTCTGGGGCCACCACATGTTCGTGTCCGGCCAGTCGCGCTACGCCAGCGTGATCTTCTCGTTCCTGAGCCTGGTGGTCGCCGTGCCCTCGGCGGTGAAGGTCTACAACTGGACCGCGACGCTCTACAAAGGCGACATCTCGCTCGACCCGCCGTTCCTGTTCGCCATGGCCTTCATCGGGCTGTTCACGATCGGCGGCCTGACCGGGCTGATGCTGGCGCTGCTGGCGGTCGACGTGCACGTGCACGACACCTACTTCGTCATCGCCCACTTCCACTACATCATGGTCGGCGGCGCGGTGAGCGGCTTCTTCGGAGCGCTGCACTTCTGGTGGCCGAAGATCACCGGGCGGCTCTATTCGCTGGTCTGGGGCCGGATCGCCGCGATCCTGATCTTCGCCGGCTTCAACCTGACCTTCTTCCCGCAGTTCATCCTGGGCTATCTGGGGATGCCGAGGCGCTATCACGTCTATCCGCCGCAGTTTCAGGTCTACCACGTGCTGTCCAGCGCCGGCGCCTCGATCCTGGCGGTCGCCTACCTGCTGCCCTTCGTCTACCTGATCCATTCCCTGCGCCATGGCGCGCCGGCGGGCCGCAACCCGTGGGGCGCGGCGGGCCTGGAGTGGACGACGCCGTCGCCGCCGCCCCGGCAGAACTTCCTGACGCCGCCGGTGGTCACCCAGGAGGCCTACGCCTATCCCGTGTCCGAGCCGGCCGATGGCTGAGTACGTCACCCTTGCCGAACAGTTCGCGCAGCCGCGTCAGCAGCGCGAGGCCGACTTCATGGGCATGTACGTCTTCCTCGGCACTGAGACGATGCTGTTCGGCGGCCTACTGGCCCTGGTCTACGCCTATCGCGTGATCCATCCGCAGGCCTCGGCGGAGGCCGCGCGCCACCTGAAGATCTGGATCGCCACCGCCAACACCGCGGTCCTGCTGACCTCCAGCCTGGCGGTGGCCTTCGCCGTGCTGGCCGCGCGTCACGGCAAGCGGCGGATCGTCGTCGCGGGCCTGATCGTCGCCATGCTGCTGGGCATGACGTTCCTGGGGCTCAAGGGCTGGGAGTACCTGCAGGACTTCCAGGAGGGTCTCGCGCCCGGCATCGGGACGCCGTCACCGCTGCGAGCGGGACCGGCAGCACTGTTCTTCGACCTCTATTTCGTCGCCACGACCTTGCACGCGGTCCACCTGACCGTCGGACTGGGCCTCATGCTCTGGGCGGCCTTGGTGGTGGCGCGCCGCAGGGTGCGCCTGCCCGGCCAGGCGATCGTGATCGAGATGACCGGTCTCTACTGGCACTTCGTCGACATCGTCTGGGTGTTCGTGTTCCCGATCTTCTATCTGGCGAGGGGCTGAGCATGGCCCGGGAAGCGCGCCTGCTGGTGCTGATCTGGGTGGCGTTGATGCTGCTGCTGACAAGCACCGTGGCGGTCACCTATTCGCCGCTCGGCCCGCTGAAGCCGTTCTTCAACCTCGCCATCGCCGCGGCGAAGGCCGGGCTGATCCTCTGGGTCTTCATGCACCTGCGCGAACAGCCAGGGCTGAACCGGGTGGCGGCGCTGGCCGCCGGCGCCTGGCTGGCGATCCTGGTGACCATGACCCTGGTCGACCTTGGCACCCGTGGCTGGGTGACCTGAAACTTGGCGGAACCATTGCGCCACGGGGGCAATTCTGAACTCGCCGGGGCAGAGCGGCGAGGACCATGCGGGACCAGATTCCAGAGGGCGAACCTTCGCCGCGAACAGAGCCGAGGCGAGAGGCTGTGCGGCCCCATCGCGTCATCATCGTCACCGGAGCCTCGGCGGGCGTCGGCCGGGCGGTGGCGAAGCGGTTTGCCAGATCGGGCGACCGGATCGGCTTGATCGCGCGGGACGCCGGTGCGTTAGAGGACGCGCGCCAAGAGGCACAGCAGGCCGGCGCCACGAAGGTCGCCATCGTCGCCGCCGACGTCGCCGATCCGGAAGCCCTCTTCGCCGCCGCCCAGAGCCTGGAGGCTGAACTCGGGCCGGTCGACATCTGGGTCAACGACGCCATGGAGACCGTGTTTTCGCCCTTGGCGGAGATGAGCCCCGAGGAATTCCGCCGGGTCACCGAGGTCACCTATCTGGGCTTCGTTCACGGGACAATGGCGGCGTTGAAGTCGATGCGGCCCCGCAATCAAGGCCGCATCGTCCAGATCGGTTCGGCGCTGGCCTATCGCGGTATCCCGCTGCAGTCCGCCTACTGCGGGGCCAAGCACGCCATTCGGGGATTCACCGACTCGGTCCGCACCGAACTGCTCCATGAATCGTCAAAGGTCACCATCACGATGGTCGACCTTCCGGCTGTCAACACGCCGCAGTTCGACTGGGCGCGGGTGCATATCGACCGCCAGCCCCGGCCGATGGGTCGGCCGGTGGAACCCGAGGTCGTCGCCGACGCGGTGTTCAAGGCCGCCGACGGCGGTTGGCGGGAGTACTGGCTGGGCTGGCCGACGGTCGAGACCATCGTCGGCAATATCCTGTGGCCGGGCGCGCTCGACCGCTATCTCGGGCGCAAGGCGGTCGCGGGCCAGCAGACCGACAAGCCCGTGCCGCCCGGGCGTCCCGACAACCTGTTCGGCCCGGTCCACGCCCTGCATCGGACCCGCGGTTCGTTTAGCCGGGAATCGTCGAACGCCGCCTTGCTCATTCCGGCGCCGTTGGCGCGGCTGACGGTGGTGGGCCTGGGCGCCCTGGCTTGCGTCGCGCTCGGCATGGTCACCGGCAGACTGCGCGCCAGTCGCTAGTCAGGCCTCAGCTCAGAGTTCGCCACGCGCGGCCAGCGCCTTGATCCGGTCGGCGGTGCGGCAGGCGATGGCCTGGATGGTCAGGGACGGGTTCACCCCGCCGACGGTCGGAAACACCGAGCCGTCGCAGATCCACAGGTTGCGCATGTCCCAGGACCGGCAGTCGGCGTCGACCACGCTGTCCTTGGGGCTCGCGCCCATCCGCGCCGAGCCGTTCAGGTGGCAGGTGTCGTCGGTCTCGTCGAACAATTCGCCGACCCCGGCCGCCACGAGGTTCTGGCGCATGGCGCCGAGCGCGTGCTCGATCATCCGCTTGTCGTTGTCGCAGTAGGCATAGGTGACCCGCGCGATCGGCAGGCCGAAGCGGTCCTTTTCGTCGGCGAGCGTCACGCGGTTGCGCTCCTGCGGCAGGCACTCGCCGACCATCTTCAGGCCCACCTGGTGGTTGTAGCGCTGCATCTCGTCGATCAGCCGCTGGCCCCAGAGGCCGCGCTTGGCGTGGATGCCCGCCGCGACGACCGGCAGGGTTCCCTGGCTCATGTAGCAATAGCCGCCGAAGAAATCCTTCTGGTCCTCGTAGTTCCAGTGCTCGGTGAGCGCCAGCGAGGGCGGTCCCTTGTAGGAGCGGATCTCGCGCTCGTGCATGCCCCAGACCGCCTGGTTCGACTGAACCATCAGGTTCTTGCCGACCAGGCCGGAGCTGTTGGCGAGCCCGTCGGGAAACCGCGGGCTGGCCGAGTTCAGCAGCAGCCGCGGCGTCTCGATGGCGTAGCCGGCCACCACCACGTTGCGAGCCTTCTGGAAGCGCCAGCGGCCGTCGCGGTGATAGTGCACGCCGGTGGCGAGGCCCTGGTCGTCATGCTCGATACGGCCCACCATGGCGAGGTCGCGGATCTCCGCGCCGGCGGCCAGGGCGCGCGGTAGCCAGGTCACCAGCACGCTCTGCTTGGCGTTGGTGGCGCAGCCGATCACGCACATGCCGCGGAGGACGCAAGGCGGAGATTGCCCCCGCGGCGCGGAGACGGTGGCCATCGGCGTCGCCGACCATTTGATACCCAGGGCGTCCGCGCCTTGCGCCAGCACCTGGGCGGCGGCGGTGAGCTGGTGCGGCCGATAGGGATATCGCGGCCGCCTTGGGCCCCACGGATAGGTCACCGGGCCGGCGATCTTCAGCGCCTGCTCGACCTCGGTGTAGTAGCGCCACATCTCGCGCCAATCGATCGGCCAGTCGGCGCCGTAGCCCAGCTTGCTGCGGGCCTTGAACCATTCGGGCCGGAAGCGCAGCGAGACCATGGCGAAGTGGACCGTCGAGCCGCCGACCGACTGGCCGGAATTGTTCGATCCGAGCTGCACGGGGTCGTCGCCGTCGACGATGCGCTCGTCGGTCCAATAGAGCTTGGACTGGTGGCGCTCGTCCGAGGCGAAGTCCTCCAGTGGCCGCCAATAGGGGCCTGCGTCCAGGGCGACGACCGAAAAGCCGGCCTCCGCCAGCTTGCAGGCCAGCGTGCCGCCGCCCGCGCCCGCGCCGACGATGGCGAAGTCGACCGCTTCGTCGTCGGAGTACTGCCGCATGGGCGTCCAGCCGCCGACCCGGAAGACGTCGGGCGCGCGGCCGTCGGTGGCGCGGATGGCGTCAGCTTCGTCCGACACGCCGGTTCTCCCGCAGAGCGGCGGCCTCGCGGCCGGGACTGGCCTCCGACGCCTCCCAGGGGTCGCGGCGGTCGAAGTCGAGGCGGACATAGCCGCGCGGCGCCGCCGGCCCGCCAAAGCCGATCTCGTTCCAGGCCACGGGGTGGGCGTAATAGGCTCCGACAATGTCCGGGATGACCCGCTGTTTGAAGAACAGGTCGCAGGCCATGCCGCCCCAGGCGGGGTCCGCCAGCAGGCCCTCCTGCGCGGCGGTGAGCAGGCCGTCGGCCTCCGCGCCCGCGAGCTCGGCGAAGGATCGCCCGTGCCGCGCCTGGGCCTCGGCCTCCAGCGCGGCCAAGCCCCGCCGCCAGGCCTCGCCCATCGGCGGCATGCGCGCGTCGCGATAGCCGTCGGTGGCGTCGGTGGCCATCTTCTCGTCGACCATGGCCGCCAGTGGCGCAGGGCTGGGCCGATCTGACGGCTGGGGGACGATCCGGCCGCAGACGGCTTTCAGGGTCCGCCATGCCGGCTCGTCGAAGAAGGCGTGCGTTTCAGGATCGATAGCCAGGCGATCGCCCACCACCTGGCGCGTCTGGGCGTTCCACGACGGCGTCCCGCGTTTGCTCAGCACGTCGTAGCCAGGGAAGCGCTCAGTCATCGGCGCACTCCATCAAGAGCGACAGGGCCGCGAGGCCGGCCAGCGCCAGGCCGGTAAAGCTCGGCGGGGCCGGCAGGGGCGGCCCGTCGACCACGTTCTGCCGCCAGTTGCGCCAGCCGCCCATCGCCCGGCTGACCCCAAAGGCATGGAAGCCGACGCCGGCGAGGCCCAGCCCGGCGGTGAGCTTCAGCCACAGCCGCGCGACGCGGCCCAGCGGCTTGGAGGGCGCCGCCGCCATCGCGCCCAGCAGGCCGGCGGCGACCGGCGGCGCGGCCACCGGCAGCACCATGGCCGGGTTCTGGAAGGCGCCGCGGAAGTGCAGTAGGCCAGCCTCGCCGACCGTGCCGGCCAGACCGAGCGCACTGACCCCCGCCAGGACGCGGGCCGCCGGCATGCCCAGCACGCGGCGCCCTTCGCGCACCCGTTCCGCGACGCGGCCCAACAGTCCCGCCAGCACCAGGGCGGCGGGCGCGCCGACCGGGGCGCCGTAAAAGAGGTTGTGCCACGACAGGCGCCCGGGGCGCTTCAGGACGTTGTAGGTGTGGAACCCCAGGCCCAGCGCGCCGACCGCGGCGGCCAGGGCGTAGACGCCGTCCCGTCCGCGATGCCGCTGCGGCCGGTCATCGAGGGCGCCCGACAGGCTCGCCGCCAGCGTCAGGGCCGCCGCGCCCAGCGGGGCGACCATGGCGCGGTTGCGGAACGAGCCCCGATAGTGCTCCACGCTGCTGTCCGCCAGCACCGACAGCGCCAGCACGGCGGCGGCGAAATTGGTCCGCCGTCCGGCGCGGGCCGCGGCCTGGCGTCCGGGGCTGACCGGAAAGCGGAGCAGGCTGGCGACCGGGCGGGCGGCGTCGGTGACGTCATCGAGCTGCTGGATCGCCAAGCGCGCCATCAGAGACCTCCCGCCACGCGGAACGGCTCGGCGTCCTTGGCCTTGAAGGCCAGGCCGTGCCCGAAGCGGTCCAGGTCCGGTGCGATCATGCCGTCCTTGGACGCCGGCGCGCCGTCGAAGAAGCGCTGTTCGATGCGGACGTGGTCGTGGAACCACTCCAGATGGCGCAGCCGATGCGCCGCGCAGGCGACGTGGCGATGCAGCGCCGGCGCGCAGTGCCCCGAAAGGTCGATGTGGTGAGCTTCGCAGAGCGCGGCCACCTCCAGGAAGCCGGTGACGCCGCCGCAGCGCGAGACATCGGCCTGCAGCACGTCCACGCAATCGGCCGCCAGCAGCCGGCGCGCGTCGTCGAGCGCGAAGATGTATTCCCCGGCGGTCACGTCCATGCCGGCCGGCGCCCCTTCGCGGACCAGCCGAAGCCCGTCCGGATCGTCGGAGGTCACCGGCTCCTCGAACCAGCGCACATGCGCTTCGCGGCAAACCTCGGCGAAGGCCAGGGCCTCCCGGGCCGAGAAGGCGCCATTGGCGTCCACGAACAGGCCATGGTCGCCGATCGCCGCCTTGGCCACGGCGACGCGATGCGGGTCGTCCCGCGGATGGCTGCCGACTTTCATCTTCACCCACCGGCAACCGTCCCGCTCGACCCAGGCCGAGACCTGGTCGCCAAGCTCGGCGTCGGAATAGGTGGTGAAACCGCCGCTGCCGTAGATCGGAACCCGCTCGCGGCGGCGGCCGAGCAGCGACGCTAGCGGTGTCTCGCGCCGCTGCGCCTTCAGATCCCACAGCGCGGTGTCGATGGCCGAGATCGCGCAGGCGGCGAGGCCGGAGCGGCCCAGATTGCGGACCTGGCGTTGCATGGCCTCCCAGGCGCCGGCGATATCGTCGGGATCGCGCCCCAGCACCGCCTTGGCAAGCGTGTCATCGATCAGGGAGGTAAGGCAGGCGTCGGCATAGGTGTAGCCGAGGCCGACGGCCCCGCCGCCGCCGACCTGCACCACCACCAGGGTGGTGGCGTCCCAGGCGAAGGTCCCGTCCGCCTCCGGCGCATCGGTGGCAATGCGATAGGCGGCCGCGCGTACCCATTCGACCGCGGCTTCGGCGCGGGTGGGCACGGCTACTCCTTGTGGCCCGGCATCAGGGCGCCCACCAACTGGCGCGCGGCGCCGACGATCATGCCGGCTTCGTCCGGATCGCCCTTGGAGATCGTCTTCGACAGCTTGACCGCTTCGTCGAAGGTGATGTGCGGCGGCAGCGGCGGCACCTCCGGGTCGGTCTTGACGTTGATGACCACCGGCCGGTCGGAGGCCAGCGCCGCGTCCCAGGCCGGGCCCATGTCCTCGGGCCTGTCCACGAAGATACCGCGCAGGCCGATGAGCTCGGCGAACTGGTGGTAGGGCACGTCGGGGATCTGCTGGGAGGCGTCGAACTTCGGGTCGCCCTCCATCACCCGCTGCTCCCAGGTGACCTGGTTGAGGTCCTCGTTGTTGAAGACGCAGCAGATCCAGCGATGGTCCAGCCAGTTGCGCCAGTATTTGGCGACGGTGATCAGCTCCGCCATGTTGTTCATCTGCATCGCGCCGTCGCCCACCAGCGCGATCACCGGCCGGTCGGGGTGGGCGAACTTGGCGGCGATGGCGTAGGGCACGGCCGCTCCCATGGAAGCGAGGCCGCCCGACAGGGACGCCTTCATCCCGCGGCGGATCTTCAGGTCCCGCGCGTACCAGTTGGCGCAGGAGCCGGAGTCGCTGGTCAGGATCACGTTGTCGGGCAGGCGAGGGGACAGCTCCCAGGTGACCCGCTGGGGATTCACTGGATTGGCCGGCTCCAGGGCGCGCTTTTCCAGCAGCTCCCACCACTTCGTCATCTGGCCGGCGATCTCGTCGCGGAAGCCGGTGTCGGACCTGGTCTCCAGGAGCGGCAGCAGGGCCTTCAGCGTCGTCGCCGCATCGCCGACGAGGTTGACCTCCATCGGATAGCGCAGCGACAGCATGTCCGGCGCGAGGTCGATCTGCACGCCGCGCGCCTTGCCCTCCTTGGGCAGGAATTCCGAGTAGGGGAAGCCCGAGCCGACCATCAGCAGGGTGTCGCACTGCATCATCATCTCGTAGCTCGGCTTGGTGCCGAGCATGCCGATCGAGCCGGTGACCCAGGGCAGGTCGTCCGGCAGGGCGGCCTTGCCGAGCAGCGCCTTGGCGGCGCCGGCCTGCAGCTTGTCGGCGATGGCGATCAGCTCGTCCGTCGCGCCGAGCGCGCCCGCGCCCACCAGCATGGCCACCCGCTTGCCGCTGTTCAGGACCTCGGCGGCGCGGCGCAGGTCGGCGTCTTCGGGGACGGTCTTGGGCTTGGAGAAGCCGACCCCGGAATGCACGGTCCCGTGCTTGCGGGCCGGCTCCTCGAACGGCAGCTCCTGCAGGTCGTTGGGCAGGATGATCGCCGTCACGCGCCGCTCGCCGATAGCGACCCGGATGGCCCTGTCCACCAGGTGGCGCACCTGGGCCGGAGCCGACGCCTGTTCCACGAAGGCGCCGGCGACATCCTTGTAGAGGCTCAGGAGGTCGACCTCCTGCTGGTAGTGGCCTCCGATGGCGGTCCGCGCCTGCTGGCCGGCGATCGCCAGCACCGGCATGTGGTCGAGGCGCGCGTCGTAGAGGCCGGTGATCAGGTGCGAGGCGCCGGGCCCCGAGGTGGCGATGCAGACCCCGAGTTCGCCGGTGAACTTCGCATAGGCCGAGGCCATGAAGGCGGCCATTTCCTCATGGCGCGCCTGGATGAATTCGATCCTGCCCTTGGCCCGATTCAGCGCCCCGAACACGCCGTTGATGCCGTCGCCCGGATAGCCGAAGATTCGCCGCACCCCCCAAGCGTGCAGACGCTCGACAAGAAAATCTCCGACCGTCTGGGACACGATGCGCTCCAATCCAAATGAGGCTTGAGCGCTCGCAGCTCGTACGGTGGGCGCTCCTGCGCAAAACCGTTCGTCGGGTAATGGGTTCCGGGTTTCATCGCGCGCCGGAAGTCCCAAGGCGCCGCGTGGCCCGCGACGCCTTCGGCGGATCAGCCGTCCGCGGACCGTGGCGCAAGCTGCTTTGCTCGGCGGCCAGCGGGCGGTCGCCAAGGCTGCGACCGTAAACTCATGATCTCATGGAGAAGAATGGTGGATGCGACAGGGATTGAACCTGTGACCCCCTCGGTGTGAACGAGGTGCTCTCCCGCTGAGCTACGCATCCGCCGCGCGGGGCGCTTTGGGCCTCGCGAAGGAGGGGGCGTATAGCCCGGTGGCTTACGGCTCGC
>DATAUR010000048.1:0-29775 GCA_036268175.1 Phenylobacterium sp.
GCAGCCGCCCTGCCCCCTTGCCGACCTGCAGCGAGACGGCGGAGACGCCATCGGGGCCCAGGCCGTCGATCAGCTTCTGATCGCCGCCCTTCCAGAACAGGTCGCCCAGCACCTTGGCCGCGCGCACGAAGGTTGCGTCATAGAGCTCGTCGAAGAACCACTTGTTGTAGAAGAACAGGTAGAGGGGCCCTTTGTTGGCCGCCAACTTCGCGCCGATGCCTTCCTTCAGGATGTACATCCAGGCGGCGAACAGGAGGCCCGCGATCGAGACGATCAGCGGCGCCTGCGCCAACCACCACGGCGCCTCGATCTCGGCCAGGACGTGGTTGTTCTGGGCGACGAAGATCGCGCCTCTCCAAAACTCGACGTGCTGCTCGCCGATGAACTTGCCGGCGAAGATGAATCCGGAGGCGATTGCGCCGATGGAGAGCAGGATCAGCGGCAGGCGCATGGTCCAGGGGCTCTCGTGCGGCAGGTGCACAGGCTCGCCCCCATGGTCGCTGACGTCGGGCTCTGAGTGGGTCTCGGCCTGGGCGTGAGCATGATCGCCGTGCGCGTCGCCGTGGCCGTGATCGCGGTTGTGCCAGTGGTGTTCCAGGTCCTCGCTCGTCCAGCGGGCGTGGCCGTTGAAGGTGAAGAAGGCGAGGCGCCAGGAATAGAAGGCGGTCAGGCCGGCCACGAACACGCCCATGACGAAGGCGAAGTAGCCGATGGGATCGCCCGCGTGGCCCGCCGCGTAGGCGGCCTGGATGATCGAGTCCTTGGAATAGAAGCCGGCGAAGCCGCCGACGCCGGGGATGCCCAGGCCGGTGATGGCGATGGTGCCGACGGTCATGACCGCGAAGGTCACCGGCAGGTACTTCGCCAGGTTGCCGTAGCGGCGCATGTCCTGCTCGTGGACCATGGCGTGGATCACCGAGCCGGCGCCCAGGAACAGCAGCGCCTTGAAGAAGGCGTGGGTGAACAGGTGGAACATGGACGCCTGATAGGCGCCGACGCCCGCGGCCATGAACATGTAGCCGAGCTGCGAACAGGTCGAGTAGGCGATGACCCGCTTGATGTCGTTCTGCACCAGACCGACCGTGGCGGCGAACAGCGCGGTGATCGCGCCGATGACCACCACGATGTGCTTGGCGACGGGCGCGTATTCGAACATCGGCGACAGCAGGCAGACCATGTAGACGCCGGCGGTGACCATGGTCGCGGCGTGGATCAGGGCCGAGACCGGGGTCGGGCCCTCCATGGCGTCCGGCAGCCAGGTGTGCAGGAAGAACTGCGCCGACTTGCCCATGGCGCCCACGAACAAGAGCGTGCAGGCCAGGTCCATCAGCCGGAAGCCCTGGCCCGCGAACATCCAGGTGTCGCCGGCATGGGCCGCGACCTGCGGGAAGATTTGCGCGAACTGGATGGTCCCCAGCGACCAGAACACCGTCATGATGCCGAGCGCGAAGCCGAAATCGCCGACCCGGTTGACCACGAAGGCCTTGATCGCCGCGGCGTTGGCGGTGGGCTTGTGATACCAAAAGCCGATCAAGAGGTAGCTCGCCAGGCCCACGCCTTCCCAGCCGAAGAACAGCTGCATGAAGTCCGCGGCGCTGATCAGGCTCAGCATGGCGAAGGTGAACAGCGACAGGTAGGCGAAGAACCGCGGCTTGCTGTCGTCCTCGGCCATGTACCCCCAGCTATAGAGGTGCACGAGGCTCGAGACCGTGGTCACCACCACCAGCATCACCGCCGACAGGCCATCCAGCCTGAACGACCAGTTGGAGATGAAATTCCCCACGTGGATGAACGGTGCGTAGGTGTTGGTGAAGGGCTCGAGCCCACCCCAGGTCCACTGGCTGAACACCACCCACGACAGCACCGCCGACAGCATCAGAAAGCCGGTGTCACCGTCTGGGACGCGACATTGCCGATCCGACGGCCGAACAGGCCGGCGACGACCGCGCCGATCAGCGGGCCGAACAGGATGATCGTGACGAGGAGCTTGGGATCCATCCTCAGCCCTTCATCATCGAGGCGTCATCCACGGCGATGTCGCCGCGGTTGCGGAAGAAGGTGACCAGGATCGCCAGGCCCACGGCGGCCTCGGCGGCCGCGACGGTGAGCACGAACATGGCGAAGATCTGGCCGGTGACGTTGCCCAGGTAGGCCGAGAAGGCCACCAGGTTGATGTTCACGGCGAGCAGGATCAGCTCCACCGACATCAGGATGACGATGATGTTCTTGCGGTTCACGAAGATGCCGAAGACCCCGATGGTGAACAGGATCGCGGCGACCGCGAGATAGTGAGGCAGCCCGATACTCATCCTACTTCGCTCCTCTGGAGCTTCGAAGGATTGATCCTCCGGCAAGCCTTACTCGTGTTCGGAAGGATGCATCCTCCGAAGCCTTGGCGAAGGAGGATCATAGGTCGATCCCTTCGCCGGGCTTGGGCGAGACCATGCGCAGGCCGCTCTTCGGCGTGCGCAGCACCTGGTCCATGATGATCTGGCGCTTCACGCCCGGCTTGTGGCGCAGCGTCAGCACGATGGCCCCGATCATCGCCACCAGCAGCACCATGCCGGCCGCCTGGAAGAAGTAGACGTAGTTCGTATAGAGCACGCGCCCGATCGCCTCGGCGTTGGGAACGACGGTCGCCGGAACGCCGGCGCCCGAGGCCATCGGCGTCTCGTTCAGCCGGGCCGCGCCCTTGGTGGCGACGGTGGTGGAGACGATGATCATCTCGACGGCCAGGCCGCCGGCGATCAGCCCGCCCAGCGGCATGTAGCGGGCGAAGCCTTGCCTCAACTCGGCGAAGTCGACGTCCAGCATCATCACCACGAACAGGAACAGCACCGCGACCGCGCCCACGTAGACGACCACCAGCAGCATCGCCAGGAACTCCGCGCCCAGCAGCACGAAGAGACCGGCGGCCGAGAAGAAGGCCGCGATCAGGAACAGCACCGAGTGCACGGGATTCTTCGCCGAGACGACCGCAAGGCCGCTCGCGATCGTCACCGCCGCTATCAGGTAGAATGCGATCGCCTGCAGGGCCATCCGGCTCTCTTCAACCCCTCAAAAACCAATTTTTCCCTCATCGCCGCCCGGTCTGTCCGGACGACCCAGCCCAACCTTGGTCCGCTTCGAGCAGCGGATCGCCTGGGATGGATGACCCGGGCGAGCCGGGCCATGACGACCTAATTTTGCAGCGCTTGGAATCGCGCCCGTCTCTTAGCGATAGGGCGCATCCAGTTCCAGATTCTTCGCGATCTCGCGTTCCCAGCGGTCGCCGTTATCGAGCAGCTTGGCCTTGTCGTAATAGAGCTCTTCGCGAGTCTCCACGGAGAACTCGGTGTTCGGCCCCTCGACGATGGCGTCCACCGGGCAGGCCTCCTGGCACAGGCCGCAGTAGATGCACTTGACCATGTCGATGTCGTAGCGGGTCGTGCGCCGGCTGCCGTCTTCGCGCGGCTCGGCCTCGATGGTGATGGCCTGGGCCGGGCAGATCGCCTCGCAAAGCTTGCAGGCGATGCAGCGGTCCTCGCCGTTCGGATAGCGGCGCAGGGCGTGCTCGCCACGGAAGCGCGGGCTCGAGGGGTTGCGCTCGTGGGGGTACATCACGGTCGCCTTGGGGCGGACCATGTACTTCAGGCCCAGGCCCAGCGCGCCGGCGAAGTCCATCAGCGCCGCGCCCTTCATCGCCTGTCCGATACGGCTGAACATCAATTCACCTTGCATTCGTAAGCTTGCAGACGCTGCGGGTCGCCGTCGGTCTTGAGAACCAGCTTGCCGCCCTCCGCCTTGCACGTCGCGGTCGCCCGGCTGAGCGAGTCGTAGTCCGCCGTGCCGGAGACGTTGTTGCCCGTGGTCTCGCAGGCCGCGAGGCCAAGCGCCAGCAGGGCGGCCATGGCGGCGAACGCTCGCCTCATCCGATCCCTCCATAGACCCGCCAGCCGGCGACCAGCGCCACGGCCACCAGCGAGGTCGGCAGGAACACCTTCCAGCCCAGGCGCATGAGTTGGTCGTAGCGGTAGCGCGGCACGATCGAGCGGACCATGGCGTTCATGAAGAACACGAAGAAGGTCTTGATCATCAGCATGACCAGGCCGTGCAGGCTGGCCAGCCACGACCACGGGGTGTTCCACAGGCCGTCCAGGTAGTGGGTCGGCCACGGCGCCTGCCAGCCGCCCAGGAACAGCACCGCCATCAGCCCGCTCATCAGGATGATGTTGGCGGTCTCGGCCAGGTAGAACAGCATGTAGGGCGTGGAGCCGTATTCGATGGCGTAGCCGGCGACGAGCTCGCTTTCCGCCTCCGGCAGGTCGAACGGCGGGCGGTTGGTCTCCGCCAGGCCGGAGATGAAGAAGATCACCCCCATGGGAATCATCACCAGCGCCAGCGGCAGGTTCTTCAGCCCCGCGCCGCCCAGGATGTTCCAGTTCCAGAAGCCGCCGCCTTGTTTCGCGACGATGTCGCTCAGGTCCATGGTGCCCGACAGCAGGATCACCGTGATGATCACGAAACCGATGGAGACCTCGTAGGAGACCATCTGCGCCGCCGAGCGCAGCGCCCCCAGGAACGGATACTTAGAGTTCGACGCCCAGCCGCCCATGATGATGCCGTAGACGCCCATCGAGGAGACGGCGAACAGGTAGAGGATGCCGACGTTGATGTTGGCCACCACCCAGCCCGGCGCCAGCGGCATGGCCGCCCAGGCGCCCAGCGCCAGCGTCACGCTGATCAAGGGCGCCAGCAGGAAGACGAACTTGTCGGCGCCCGACGGGATCACCAGTTCCTTGATCAGGAACTTGCCGAGGTCGGCGAAGGACTGCAGCAGGCCGAACGGCCCCACCACGTTGGGGCCTTTGCGCATCTGCACGCCGGCGAAAATCTTGCGGTCGGCCAGGATGACGAAGGCGACGACCAGCAACAGCGGCACGGTGATCAGCAGGATCTGACCGATCGTCCAGAGCGTCCAGCCGATGGGGGTTGTCCAGAAGGCCATCTATTCCGCCGCGATCTTGGAGGCGCCCGACGCCTGGGCGGCGCACTCGGCCATGGTCACGCTGGCGCGTGCGATGGGGTTGGTCTGGTAGAAGGCGGTCACCGCGCTGACGAACGGCGCGTCGCTGACCTCGCCCTTCCCGCCCCCCTCTTTGCCGTTGAGCGCGCCAAGATCGAGCCCGGCGGCGGCGTCGCGGCCGTCCACGTGGTCGATGCGGCCAAAGCTCGGATGGTCGGCGAACAGCCTGGCGCGCAGGGCGTCCAGGCTGTCGTAGGGCAGCTTCGCCCCAAGCCGTTCGGAGAGCGCCCGCAGGATCGCCCAGTCCTCCTTGGCCTCGCCCTTGGGGAACACGGCGCGGACGCCCTGCTGCACACGGCCCTCGGTGTTGACGTAGAGGCCGTTCTTCTCGGTGTAGGCGGCGCCCGGAAGGATCACGTCGGCGGTGTGCGCGCCGCGGTCGCCGTGGGTGCCAAGGTAGACTGTGAAGGCGCCCGAGGCGGAGGTGTCGATCTCGTCGGCACCCAGCAGGAACAGTACGTCCGCCCCGCCCTTGGCCGCCAGCTCGCCCGCCGTCTTGCCGCCCGCGCCCGGGATGAAGCCCAGGTCCAGGCCGCCCACCCGGGAGGCGGCGCTATGCAGCACGTTCCAGGTCATGCCAAAGGTCTTGGCGATGGCGCCCGCCGCCTTCAGCACCGCGGCGCTGTCGGGACGGGTCAAAGCGCCCGCGCCCACCACGATGGCCGGCGCCTTGGCCGCCTTCAGCGCGGTGACGAAGTCGCTCTTCGACTTGGCGAGGCCGCCCAGGGTCTTGGGTCCCGCGCCCAGGTATTCGTGCGGATAGGTGAGATCGGTCTGCTCGCCGACCACGCCGACCTTCAGGGCGCCGGCCAGCCAGCGCTTGCGCAGGCGGGCGTTGAGCACCGGGGCCTCGAGGCGCGGATTGACGCCCACCAGCAGCACCACATCGGCGTCTTCGATCCCGTGGATGGTCGAGTTGAACAGCCAGCTCTGGCGCGGCCCAGCGCCCAGCGCCATGCCGTCCTGCCGGCAGTCGGTCGACTGCACGCCCATCCCGCGGAACAGGTCGAGCGCGGCCTTCATGGACTCCGCGTCCTGCAGGTCGCCGGCGATGACCCCGATGCGGTCCGGCGCGGTCGACTTCAGCTTGGCGGCCACGGTCTCCAGCGCCTCGGCCCAGGTGGCGGGGCGCAGCTTGCCGGCTGCGCGGATAAAGGGCCGGTCCAGACGCTGCCGCGCCAGGCCATCGACGGCGTAGCGGGTCTTGTCGGAGATCCACTCCTCGTTGATATCCTCGTTGACCCGGGGCAGCACCCGCAGCACGGCCGAGCCCCGCGCATCCACCCGGATCGCCGAGCCCAGCGCATCCATCACGTCGACGCTCTCGGTCTTCTTCAGCTCCCACGGCCGGGCGTTGAAGGCGTAGGGCTTGGACGTCAGCGCGCCCACTGGGCACAGGTCGATGATGTTGGCCGACAGTTCCGAGGTCACGGCCTTGTCGAGATAGGTCGTGATCTCAACGTCTTCGCCGCGACTTATCAGACCGATTTCCGGCACGCCGGCCACCTCGGTGATGAACCGGACGCAGCGGGTGCACTGGATGCAGCGGGTCATGACCGTCTTGATCAACGGCCCCATGAACTTCTCTTCGACGGCGCGCTTGTTGTCGGCGTAGCGGCTGTCGTCGCGGCCATAGCCCATGGCCTGGTCTTGCAGGTCGCACTCGCCGCCCTGGTCGCAGATCGGGCAGTCCAGCGGATGGTTGATCAGCAGGAATTCCATGACCCCGTGGCGGGCCTTCCTCACCATCGGCGTGTCGGTGAAGATCTCCATGTTCTCGGCGGCCGGCAGGGCGCAGGACGCCTGTGGCTTCGGCGGACCGGGCTTCACCTCCACCAGGCACATGCGGCAGTTGCCGGCGATGCTGAGCCGCTCATGGTAACAGAAGCGCGGGATTTCCTTCCCGGCGAGCTCGGCCACCTGCAGGACGTTCATCCCGGACTCGAACTCGGTCTCGACGCCATCGACCTTGCAAATCGGCATGGGCTTACTCCGCCGCCTGCAGGCTATGGCCCTGCACGTGGGGCTTGCCGGCGCGATACTGGGTGATGCGGTCCTCCACCTCGTGGCGGAAGTGGCGGAACAGGCCCTGGATCGGCCAGGCGGCCGCGTCGCCCAGGCCGCAGATGGTGTGGCCTTCGACCTGGCTCGCGACGTCGAGCAGCATGTCGATCTCAGCCATCTCGGCCTCGCCGGTGACCATCCGCTCCATGACCCGCCACATCCAGCCGGTGCCTTCGCGGCAAGGGGTGCACTGGCCGCAGCTCTCGTGCTTGTAGAAATAGGCTGCCCGCGCGATCGCCTTCACCAGGTCGGCGTCCTTGTCGAACACGATCATGGTGCCGGTGCCCAGGCCGGAGCCCCGCGATTGCAGGTCTTCGTAGGTCATGATGGCTTCGTCGCACTGGTCGGCCGGGATCATGCGCACCGAGATGCCGCCCGGGATCACCGCCTTCAGGTTCGACCAGCCGCCGCGCACGCCGCCGAAATGATCCTCGATCAACTGCCTGACGCTGATGCCGACGGCGTCCTCGACCACGCAGGGCTTGTTCAGGTGGCCGGAGCCCGCGAACAGCTTGGTGCCGGTGGACTTCTCGGTGCCGAAGCCCGCGAACCAGGCCGCGCCGCGGCGCAGGATGGTGCCGACGACCGCGATGGTCTCGACGTTGTTCACCGTGGTCGGGCAGCCATAGATGCCGGCGCCGGCCGGGAACGGCGGTTTCAGGCGCGGCTGGCCCTTCTTGCCCTCGAAGCTTTCCATCAGCGCGGTTTCGTCGCCGCAGATGTAGGCGCCGCCGCCGTGCGTCACCCGCACGTCGCAGTCCCAGCCGTGGACGTTGCCCTTGCCGATCAGCTTGGCGTCATAGGCCTGGCGGATCGCCGCCAGCAGGCGCTCGCGCTCATGCACATATTCGCCGCGGATGTAGATGTAGGCGGTGTGCGCCCGCATGGCCTTGCACGCGATCAGGCAGCCCTCGATCAACAGGTGCGGATCGTTGCGCAGGATGTCTCGGTCCTTGCAGGCGCCTGGCTCGCTCTCGTCGGCGTTGACCAGCAGGTAGTGCGGACGTTCGCTCTCCTGCTTGGGCATGAAGGTCCACTTCAGCCCCGTGGCGAAGCCCGCGCCACCGCGGCCGCGCAGGCCCGACGCCTTGACCTGGTCGCAGATCCACTCCGGCGTCTGGGCGACGATATCCTTGGTGCCGTTCCAGCAGCCGCGCAGCTTCGCGCCCTCCAGGCCCCAGTCCCGCTGGCCGTAGATGTTGAGGAAGATGCGGTCCTTGTCCGCGAGGATCCCGACCACGCCTACGCCCTCCTACTATCGCGGCGCAGGCTCAGCACCAGCCCGATCTGCCCGAGAAATCCGATGGCCAGCGCCGCAACGGCGAACCACCGGCCCCAGCTCTGTCCGAATTGGAAATAGGCGAGGAAGCCGGCGACGGCCGCCACGAAGACCCCGCCGCTGACCGCCATCATCACTGCCAGGCGCCGCTTCATCTTGCCAAGGTCCGCGGTCATGCCGGCGCCTTCGTCTTCGACGGCTTCTCGGGCAGGTTCGGGATCTTGATCTTCTTGGCCAGCGAGCCGTCGTAGAGCTTCTCGTCGGTCAGCGTGATGTTCCCGCCCTCCGGCGCCGAACCCACCCGGCCGATGGCGGAGCCGGGCTTGGGCTTCTTGCCGGCGGCGAAGTCGTCCAGCAGCTTTTCGAAGCTCTCCGGCGTCAGGTCCTCGTAGTAATAGTCGTTGATCGCGGCCATCGGCGCGTTGGCGCAGGCGCCCATGCACTCGACTTCCTGCCAGTAGAACTTTCCGTCGGCGCTGCGATGGTTCGACGGCCCGAACTTGCGCTGGCAGACCGCCAGCAGGCCTTCGGAGCCACGGGTCTGGCAGGGCGTGGTGCCGCACACCTGCACCAGGGCCACCTCGCCCACCGGCTCCAGCATGAACATCGTATAGAAGGTGGCGATCTCCAGCACCCGGATCACCGGCATGCCGAGCAGCTCGGCCACGGCGCGGATGGCCGGCTCAGAGACCCAGCCTTCCTGCTTCTGCACCAGCCACAGAATCTGAATCACCGCCGACTGCTGACGGCCTTCCGGGAAGTGGGTCGTCACCTCGCGGGCGCGCTTCAGCGTCGCCGGCGCGAAGGCGAAGCTGGCCGGCTGGACCTGGGCAAGACGGCGAACCGACATCAGTGCCGCTCCAGGCTGGTGATGCCGTTCAATTCAGCGGCCCGGGTATAGCAGGCAAAACAAAGCACTCGTCCCAATTCCACGGCAACGCTTTCCCACTCGTCGTCAGACATGCTGCTGCATGTGTCGCAAGTCGCTTCGTATTCACCGTCGGCATCTACAAACCATCGAAACCCGCGTACGAGACCGTCCCTCAGAGTCTCGACGACATGGCAGCAGACCACCGTCGCCTCGCGAGCGCCGTGGACTTCGCATTGGACGAGCTCGCTCAACGGTCGATCTCCCCGAACACGATATCCAGCGAGCCCAGGATGGCGGAGACGTCGGCCAGCATGTGGCCGCGGCTCATCCAGTCCATCGCCTGCAGGAACGGAAAACTCGGCGCGCGCAGCTTGACGCGGTAGGGCCGGTTGGTCCCATCGCTGACCACATAGACCCCGAACTCGCCCTTCGGCGCCTCGACCCCGGCATAGACCTCGCCGGGCGGGGTGCGATAGCCCTCGGTGAACAGCTTGAAGTGATGGATCAGCGCCTCCATCGAGCGCTTCATCTCGCCGCGCTTGGGGGGGGCCATCTTATTGTCCGGGCTGATCGCCGGCCCCGGCGTCTTCATCAGCCGGTCGCAGCACTGCACCATGATCCGGACCGCCTGGCGCATCTCTTCCATGCGGCAGAGGTAGCGGTCGTAGCAGTCGCCGTGCACGCCCAACGGCACGTCGAACTCCATCTCGTTGTAGCAGTCGTAGGGCTGGCTGCGGCGCAGGTCCCAGGCGATGCCGGAGCCGCGCACCATGACGCCGGAGAAGCCCCAGGCCTGAGCCTCTTCCTTGGTCACCTTGCCGATGTCGACGTTGCGCTGCTTGAAGATGCGGTTGTCGGTGAGCAGGCCTTCGATGTCGTCGAACACCTTGGGCACGCGCTGGCACCAGTCGGCGATATCCTGCACCAGCTCCGGCGGGAGGTCCTGCCGCACGCCGCCGACGCGGAAGTAGTTGGCGTGCATCCGGGCGCCGGACGCGCGCTCGTAGAAGCCCATCAGCTTCTCGCGCTCTTCGAAGCCCCACAGCGGCGGGGTCAGCGCGCCCACATCCATCGCCTGGGTGGTGACGTTCAGGATGTGATTGAGGACCCGGCCGATCTCGCAATAGAGCACGCGGATCAACTGCCCGCGGATCGGCACGTCGACGCCGATCAGCCGCTCCAGGGCCAGCACTAGCGCGTGCTCCTGATTCATCGGGCAGACGTAGTCCAGACGATCCATGTAGGGGATGATCTGGGCGTAGGGCCTGGCCTCCATCAGCTTCTCGGTGCCGCGGTGCAGCAGGCCGATGTGCGGGTCGACGCGCTCGACCACCTCGCCGTCCAGCTCCAGCACCATGCGCAGCACGCCGTGCGCCGCCGGGTGCTGCGGGCCGAAGTTGATGTTGAACTTGCGGACCTTAGTCTCGCCCACGACCTCGGGGGCGAAGAAATCGGAGTCCTTGGCGGGAGCGTTGGCGCCGGTCACTTTCCAGGCTCCTTTCCGGCCGGAGCCTTGGCGGCGGGCAGCGCCTTCTCATCGCCCGGAACCAGCGGGGCATAACCGGGCTCGGCGCCTTCCCAGGGGCTCAGGAAGTCCCAGTTGCGCCATTCCACCGACTTCACCGGCTCATAGACCACCCGCTTCAGCTCGTCGTCGTAGCGGACCTCGACGTAGCCGGTCATCGGGAAGTCCTTCCGCAGCGGATGGCCGTGGAAGCCGTAGTCGGTGAGGATGCGGCGCAGGTCGGGGTGGCCGTCGAAGAACACCCCGTACATGTCGAAGGTCTCGCGCTCGTACCAGTCGGCGCTGGGGAACACCGAGGTCACCGAGGGGACGGCGGTGTCCTCGTCGGTCTGCACCTTCACCCGGCAGCGCAGGTTCTGGGTCATCGACAGCAGGTGATAGACCACGTCGAAGCGCTGCGGCCGCTCGGGATAGTCGGCGCCGCAGACGTCGATCAGGATCGAAAAGCCAAGCTCGGGCCCATCGCGCAGCACGGTCATCGCGTCCACGACCCGCGCCGCCGTCGCGGTCAGGTTCAGCTCGCCGTACATCACCTCATAGCCGGTGAAGACGCCCTTGTTCTTCGAGACGATGGACTTGCCGAGTTTCTCGAGGATCGGCTGGGGTTGCGGCCAGCTCATCGCATGATCGTCCCGGTGCGGCGGATCTTCTTCTGCAGTTGCAGCACGCCGTAGACCAGCGCCTCCGCCGTCGGCGGGCAGCCCGGTACATAGACGTCCACCGGCACGATCCGGTCGCAGCCACGCACGGTGGAGTAGCTGAAGTAGTAGTAGCCGCCGCCGTTGGCGCAGGAGCCCATGGAGATCACATAGCGCGGCTCGGGCATCTGGTCGTAGACCTTGCGCAGAGCCGGAGCCATCTTGTTCACCAGCGTCCCGGCGACGATCATCACGTCGCTCTGGCGGGGTGAACCGCGCGGCGCGAAGCCATAGCGCTCCAGGTCGTAGCGCGGCATGCAGGCCTGGATCATCTCCACCGCGCAGCAGGCCAGGCCAAAGGTCATCATCATCAAGGACCCGGTGCGCGCCCAGGTGATCAGGTCGTCGACGCCGGCGGTGACGAAGCCCTTGTCGGCCAGCTGCTGCGACACGCCATCGAAGAACGGGTCGTGCGCCTTGGGGTCATAGCCCTCGACGCTACTGCGGGCGCCCTCGCCCGCGGCAAGAGAGGGCGTGCGGCCGCCCGAATTGGCGGGAACGATCACTCCCATTCCAGGGCTCCCTTCTTCCACTCGTAGATGAAGCCCACGGTGAGCACGCCCAGGAAGCTCATCATCGACCAGAAGGCGAACTGGCCGATCTCCGGCGGCAGCTTCATCAGCGTCACCGCCCAGGGGAACAGGAAGGCCACTTCCAGGTCGAAGATGATGAACAGGATCGACACCAGGTAGAAGCGAACGTCGAATTTCATCCGCGCGTCGTCGAAGGCGTTGAACCCGCACTCATAGGACGAGAGCTTTTCCGGATCCGGGTTCCGGGGCGCGAGCCCAGCGGCGAAGAGGATGAAGACGATGCCCAGCGCCGCCGCGATGCCGAGGAAGATCACAATGGGCAGGTACTGGAGCAGGAACGCGTTCATGGGAGTCTTTGGAGAGTCCTCAAGGGGAGTCGCGGGCCGTTCTAGACCACACGTCCGGCGGTTTCAAACGGGGCCTTGTTGCAATGCAGAAAGCTCACGGCAGGCCGGCCGAAAGCTCACAGGAAATACCCCGTGGCCTAGCCTGCCGCCGCATCTTCCGTTGACACGATTCCACCTCGGACCTATCAGACGCGCCTCGCGTTTCGCGCGGGTCCAGTTACGCGGATGTAGCTCAGTTGGTTAGAGCGCCGGCCTGTCACGCCGGAGGTCGCGGGTTCAAGTCCCGTCATTCGCGCCACTTCCCTTAAATCGCAGGGTTTTCCAGCGCCGCGGCCAGCGGCTGCAGCCGTTCGGCGTGGCGGCGCCAACGGGCGACCGAGGTCCCGTGGATCGGCCGGCGCACCTGGCTGGCGCTGGCGGTGGTCACCGCGCCGGCCCGTTCATGGAAGTGGAGGGTCGCCGGATCCCAGGCAAGACCGGCGGCCTGGGTGACCAGGGCGTGGGTTTGCGACTCCGGTTCGGCGACCAGGGCCTCATAGCTCACCTCGGCGACGCGGTCCGGCAATACCGCCGCCCAATGCGCCATCAGACCCCGGTAGCGCCCGTACTCGGCGCCGATGTCGGCCAGGTCGTAGAGCGTCTCGTTGCCCTCGACGAAAAGCTGCCGGTAGCAGGCGAAGCCGGTGTCCATCGGATCGCGCGTGACATGCAGGATCAGCGCCTTGGGGAACACCAGGTGGATCAGGCCCACGTGCAGATAGTTCTCCAGCGTCTTGTCCACGAACCGCGAGGCGCCATCCCATCCGCGCTCGCGCAGGGCGGCCAGGTAACGGTCGGCGAGGTCCTTGAAGCCCGCCGGCGTCCGCGGATAACCGCCGGCCGCCAGCCTGGGCAGCACGCCGGTCTCGCCTAGGCCCTGCACCGCGGGGTGGCTCGCCAGGATCTGCTCCACCAGCGTTGAGCCGCAACGCGGGAAGCCGACAATGAAGATCGGCGCAGCCGAGCGGCTCCCCTGCCCGGCCTGCGCCGCCAAAAACTCGGGGGTCACCAACTCGCGCACATGCCGCGCGGCGGCGGCATTGGCCCGCGCCGCCGCGTCGACGTCCAGGGTCGCGCGCCTGGCCCGGTTGCCGGCGGCGTAGGCGGCGAAGGCTTCGGCGTCGCGGCCTCGCCGATCGAGCACGTCGCCCAGCGCGAACCAGAGGCCGATGCGCACCTCGCCTTCGACTCCTGGGTCCTTGGCGGCGGCCTGCAGGGCGGAAAGCTCGTCGTCGCCGATGGCGGCGGGGTCGATCAGGGCGATGCGGGTGAGCGCCGGCCACCGCAGGGTGGGCTCGCGGGCCAGTTCGCGGTGCTGCGCGATGGCCTCCGCGCCACGGCCGAGCGCCGCCAGGGCGGCGGCGAGCCCCACCCGGCTGGCCGGCGCCTGCGGTTGCAGGGCGACGGCGCGGCCATAGGCCTCCGCGGCTTCCGGCCACGCGCCCAGCTTCTGGCAGACGACGCCCAGGTTGTGCTGCGCCGGCGCGAGGTCCGGGGCGTGGGTCACGACCGTCTCCAGCCGTTGGCGCGCCCGTGAAAGCCGGCCTTGCCCGATGTCGATGATCGCCAGGGAATAGCTCGCCCGCACGTCCTGTGGCGCGGCGTTCTCCAGCCGGCGATAGATCTGCGCCGCGGCGTCGAAGCGGCCAGCCCGGAAATGCGCCGCCGCCTCGTCCAGCGCGCGTGAAAAAGCGGCCGGATCCGCGAGGCCCGACGGCGCTTTCCGCCGCCCGCGCCGCAAATCCGGCCGTGGGGAGGATGTCATCTAAAACCTGCCCGACGGCTCATGTGGCCATGCTACGTGCCGGCCCCACGCCCCGCCAGAGGGATGGGCCGCGCCCTGTCGAGCGCGGCCCTGCCGTCGTCAGTGGAATCGGTAGCGCACCTCAAGGCCATAGGTGCGCGGGTTCAGCAGGCTGAAGCTGGACGTGATGAAGCCGGGCGCCTGCAGATTGCCGACCGCGCCGTCAAAGCCCTCTTTGTCGAACACGTTGTTGACGTAGGCGATCAGGTTGTAGGTGTCGTTCTTGTCCGACCAGACCGCCCGCAGGTTCACCTGGTCATAGGCCGGCGCCAGGTCGTACGGCCGGTTGAACAGCCCGCCATAGGTGGCGTCCTTCCAGATGTAGCTGGCGGACGCCGTCAGTTTCCCGGGCTCGAAGTTCCAGGTGTAGATGGCGTTGGCCGCCACTTTGTTCGGCGGCGACTCCGGCAGTTGCTGCCCCTTCAGATTCTGCGTCTGCACGGCCGCTCCTGGGGTGTTGTTGCATCCCGAAGTGCTCGCGCCCGGCAGGATCGCCGCCGGATCGACCGTATCTTCGAAGCAGGCGCCCGGATCGTTCACCTTGGCGCTCAGGTACGAATAATTCAGGCTGAGCTGCAGCGCGTCGGTGGCCTGCCACAGCCCCTCCAGCTCGACGCCCGAGATGTGCACGGACTTCAGGTTGAAGAGCTGCGAGGAGATCAGGCCCTGGGCGTTCTGCACGCTCAGCGGGATCTGGTCGTTGTCGTAGTTGTAGTAGAAGGCCGCGCCGTTCAGGCGGAACACGTGGGCGAAGGTCTTCTTCACGCCCACTTCGTAGGCGTCCACCGTCTCGAGGCCCGTTTCCGGGTTGGCGGCGATGGTGAAGGTGGAGAAGCCGCCCGCCTTATAACCGCGGCTGTACTTGGCATAGAGCAGCGTGTCCTCGTCAGGCGTCCAGTCGATGCCCACATCGCCTGTCCAGGCGTTCCACCGGGCGTCCAGCGCGCGTTCGGCGTTGCCGGTCGTCGCATTGATCGTCGTCGGCCCCGCGCCCGGGAAGCTGACGCCAAGGTCGGAGGCGACGGCCAGCGAGGTGATGTCCAGCGCCGGGGTCGCCGCGCCGAAGTTGCTCGGCATGAAGGTGTTCCCGCCGCCCAGCGGCACGGCGAACTGTTCGAACCGCCAGAACTGCATGCCGAACTTGTGGTCGTCGGTGTAGCGGACGCCGATGTGGGCCTTCCACTGGTCGTTGAACTTGTAGTCCACGTGGCCGAACAGCGCCCAGGAGTCGTAGTCCAGCCGAGTGTCGGAGGTCGAGGCCGCGCTGGCCGGGTTGACCGGCGCCGCGCTCAACGCGCCGGTGGCGAGATTGAGGTAGGACGGGTGCGCGAATTGCGTCTGGTTGGGCTGCACGCCCGCCCAGACCGGCTGGTCATAGCTCTCGTGATAATAGTACCCGCCGGCCACCCACTGCAGCGGCCCGTCGCTGGTCGAGGTCAGGTCGATTTCGTGGCTGTAGAAGGCGTCCTTCTCCTGGAAGAAAGTGGTGGTGGGCGCGGCGTTGACGGTCAGCGGCGCGTTACAGGCGGACGGGGCATAGCCACCGCCGGCGGCGTCGAGTTCGCAGAGCCCCACCGACCCGGCCGGCTGCCCGGCCAACTGGAACGAGGTCACGCCGCTATCGGCGTAGTCGGTGAAGTTCAGCACATAGTTGAACTTCTGATAGCCGCCCAGGTAGGTGATATCGACGCCCGGCGCGTGGTAGGTGAAGTTGGTGGCCAGCGCTAGGTCGCCATGCTGCTTGTTGGTCGAGGTGGCTTCCTGAATGAAGTCGCGCTTGTTGCCCGTCGTCGGATTGTTGCCCGGGAAGGCGTTGGCGAACACCGGCCCGCCGGCCACCGAACCGGGGACCACCGACTGGCCGAGCGCGTTGGCGCCGGTGCAGCCGTTGGCGCCGCCAGGGCTCCCCGCCACGCCCGACAGGCCGCAAAGCCCGAAGAAATTGCTGGGCGAAAAGGTCCCGTTCAGCTGGTAGTTATTGGGGATCGCCCCGCTGGTGGCGAGCTGGTGGTAGTCGCTCTCGAACCGGCCGCTGGAGATCATGCCCCAGGCGTCCAGGTGCTCGCCAAGGTTGGCGTCGAACTGGCCTTCCAGGTACTGGCTCTGGCCGGCGCCTAGCTGTGGCAGGCCGCCCCCCTGGCGCGGGCCGTCGAGGTTCTTGAAGTAGCCGCCGTTCTCCTGGGTGATGTTGCCGCCCAGTCGGAAGCGCAGCCAGTCGGTGATCGGCCCCGACACCACCGCCTCGCCCCAGGACCGGTCGTTGTTGCCGACGCCCGCGCGGCCTTCGGCGTAGAACTCCTTGGTGGGTTTCTGCGAGACGTAGTTGATCGAACCGCCGTCGGCGTTCGCGCCGTGCAGGGTGTTCTGCGGGCCGCGGTCCACCTCGATGGTGTTGATGAACAGGTCGGAGTGCTGCAGCAGGATCGTGGCGTTCGCGCCGTCGTAGACCCCGTTGTAATAGGTGGCCACGGCCGAGGCGACGGCCAGGTTGTCGGTGTTGCGCCCGATGCCGCGCATGTACGGCCGGTCGGTGTTGGCGTTATAAGAGAAGCCCGGCGTGAAGTTGGTCAGGTCCTGGACCGACTCGATGCCGACGATGGTGCGTTGTTCGGCGCTGAACGCCGAGACCGCCACGGGGACCGTCTCCAGCCGCTCCTCGCGCTTCTGAGCCGTCACGATCAGGTCGGACAGCGTGGTCGTGGTGTCCGCGGCCGCGGCGTGTGTCCCGGCGGGACCGGACTGGGCATGTGCTTGAATTGCACCCAGGCTCAAGACGACGGCCAGAATCGAGCCACCGCAGAAATAACTACGTTTGGTCATTCCCCTATCCTCCCTATGGCGTTCCGGCTCAGCTCTGAGGCCAAGTCCTGATGGAACAGTAGGCAATGGCGCCTAAAGAGGGGAGCCTACAGCTAAGATGCCGGTTGGCAAGAACCGTGTTTCCCAACGGAAACCTTTCTCGCCCCTGGCGTGTCTTCCAAGGGACGGCCGTATACGCAGCGGCCTCTCGCGGGTTGCAAATCGGTCACAGGGGAACGCCGGTTTTCGGCGTGGGCGGCCGGCGTCAGCCCGCCAGGATCGGTCCGCGGCTAGGCGCCGGGCGGCGCGGACGGCGGGGCCTTGGGGAAGGCCGGCAGGCCGTCGTGCATCAGGTGCCAGGGCGGCGCGGACGCCGTGTAGAGGTGCAGGTTCGGCGTGAAGCCCGACGAATCGTCGAACGCGCCCAGTTTCACCGGGAAGTACGGCGCCTGCTCGCTGATCACCGACCAGAGCGGCGAACCGCATTCGGCGCAGAAGGCGCGGCCGATATCGGCGCCGCTGTCGCCCTTGCTGGAATAGACCCTCGCCTCGCCCTTGGTGACCTCGAATCCCGTCTTCGGGACCAGGGCCACATAGTTCGGGCCGCCGCCGGACGACTTCTGGCAATCCACGCAGTGGCAGACGCCGACCCCCATCGGGGCCGCCGTGGTCTTGAAGCGCACCGCCCCGCAGGCGCAGCCGCCGGTCATTTCGCTCATGGTGGTCATCCCCTTCAGGTCACGGGTTCGGGTTGCTTGCTCAGCACGAAGTCGTCCGGATTCGGCGCCAGCGTCGCGCGCCAATAGTCGATCAGTCCGAAGGGCCAGTTCTGGCTCACCCGGCCGAACTCGTTCTTGTACCAACTGGTGACGTTCTCCGAGCCCCAGGCCCAGCCCTTGTTGGCCTCGTCGACCCGAATGTTGAAGGCGTCGTGGACGCCCTTCTTGACCTCCATCGCCCTGGCGCCGGTCTCGGCCAGCAGCCGGACCGCGCCCACGATGTAGCGGACCGCGCACTCCGAGAAGAAGATGATCGAGCCGTTCACGACGATGTTGGTGTTGGGCCCATAGATCATGAAGAAGTTCGGGAAGCCGGGCGCGGTCATCCCCAGATAGGCCCGCGCATCGCCCGCCCAGACGTCGTGCAACTCGCGCCCGCCGCGCCCGGTCACCTTCAGGCCCGAGAGGAACTTCGAGGCGGTGAAGCCGGTGCCATAGATCAGCACGTCGACCTCGTGCTCCACGCCATCGGCGGTGACGACGCCCTTAGGCGTGATCCTGGTGATCGCCTGGGTGACCAGCTCGACGTTTGGTCGCTTCAGCGCGCCCAGCCAGACGCCGTTGTCCAGCACCGCCCGCTTGCCGCCCAGCGGATAGGTCGGCACCACGTTGGGCAACAGGTCGGGGCGATCCATCACCTGCGCCGCCAGGGCCGCCGCCGCCATCTCCCGCAGGCCGAGGTTCGCCTCGCCCACCGCGGTCGGCGGGCCGTTCCAGCCTGGATCGGCCTTGACCATCGGCAGGAAGCCCTCGGTCGTGGTCCAGAACAGCCAGAAGCGGTACCACTTGTCGTAGTAGGGCACGTGGTCCAGCAGCCACGTCATGCCCGCGGGCACGTCCTCATGGTAGTGCGGCACCGGCAGGCCCCAGGGCGGTGTGCGCTGGAAGACGGTCAGGTGGGCCGCCTTGGGCGCGATCTCCGGCACGAACTGATAGGCCGACGCGCCTGTGCCGATCACCGCGATCCGCTTGCCGGTCAGATCCACGTCATGGCGCCATTCGGCGGAGTGGAAGGCCGGCCCCTCGAAGGTCCCGACGCCCTCGATCCCAGGGATCCGTGGCTTGTTGAGCTGCCCCACGGCGGTGACCACGGCGTTGGCCTCGACGGTCTCCGCCTTGCCGTCCTTGCCCCTCAACTCGACGCGCCAGACCGCGCGACCCTCATCCCAGGTCAGGGCTTCGACCCGGGTCTCGAAGCGGATGTGCTTCTTCAGGTCGTACTTGGCCGCGATGCCCCGGAAGTATTTCAACAGCTCCGGCTGCGGTGAGAAGTGCTGCGGCCAGCCGTGGTTCGGCTCGAAGGAGTAGCTGTACATGTGGTTGGAGTTGTCCACCCGGCAGCCCGGATAGGTGTTCACCAGCCAGGTGCCGCCCACGTCGGCGTTGGACTCGACGATCTCGAACGGCACGCCCGCCTGGCTCAGCCGAATGCCGGCCAGCAGGCCCGACATTCCGGCCCCGATCACCAGCACCTTCAGCTTGCGCGCGGCCGCTTTCAGTTGCGGCTGCTCGAACTGCGGGTCCTTGCTCGACGTGCCGGAGATCGCCAACTCGTCGGTAAGGAAGTCGGCGTATTGCTCCGGCACCGGCACGCCGCCCACGAAGTCCATCATGCGGCGCAGCGTCGTCAGGTCCGGCGCGGCGGTCTTGACCACGCCATCGGCTAGATAGGCCTGGATCACCGCCTTGGCCTTGGCGCGGATCTCGTCCTGGACGGCGTCGGGCAGGCCCGGGTCGCCGCGCGACAGGGGCACGTAGGCGGGCGTCCATTCCGGCTTCAGCCAGTCGGCGTCGCCGGTGATGTGGACGAGCGCCGCCAGCAGCGCCGGCAAGTGGGCGGTTTCGAGAGCCCGATCGAGCTCCGCCCCATCCCGCGCCGAGTCGTCCCGCGCCAAGTCGTCGGCCATGGTCGCTTCCCGCTATATTATCGTTGTTCAGCACCATGACTCGGCGCGGCGGCGGCTGTCATCTTAGAAAGCCGCTCAAGCTTGCCGGGCGCGGATCGCGGCGAGCGTCTCCGCCGGCAGCACCATGCCCGACGCGGCCAGGTTCTCGGTCAGGTGCCGCATCCGCGTGGTGCCTGTGACGGCGCAGGCGACGCCCCGGTTGGCCAGCACATAGGCCAGGGCCGCCTGGGGGCCGGTCATGTCCGGCAGCCGGTTCAGGAACCCGAAGCGCGCGCCGTCGCGCACCTCCCGCCGATGCCGCAGCAGGCCCCGGGCAGCGTACCAGAGGTCGCGCGGCGCCTGGATGTTCATCACCCGCCCGCCGGTGTGGCCCATGGCCAGCGGCATGCCGGCCAGCACGCCCTTCCCCGCCGCCGCGGCCCGGGCGATCAGCGGCTCGCGCTCGGGGCGCAGGACGTTGTAGTCGACCATCACCACGTCGATGTCGGCCAGGCCGATGGCGTGGTCGATCACCGCGGGATCGAAGCTGTTGACGCCGAGCGCCCGGACCAGCCCCCTCGCCTTCAGGCCGGCCAGCGCGCCCCGCAGCTCGTCGGTGAACTCGCCGATCGCCGGGCCGTGCAGTTGCAGCAGCGGCAGGGTCTCCAGCTCCAGGTTCCGCAGGCTGCGCTCGGCGCTGGCGACGATGGCGGCGGGCGAAAAATCCCGCCCGATGCGCCGGCCCTGCGCGAAGGTTCCGGCCTTGGTCGCCACCACCAGGTTCGAGAGGTCGCGGCCCTTCAGCGCGCGGCCCAGGCGCGGCTCGGCCTGGCCGCCGGAATAGCTGGCGCCGGTGTCGAACAGGGTGACCCCGGCCTCCAGCGCGGCGTGGACCAGGCGAACCGCCTCGGCTTCCGAGAACTGCGGCGTGCCCCACCAGCTCGCCGCCCCAAAGCCGATCTCGGAGACCTGCAGGCCGGTGTGGCCCAAGGGGCGGTAGAGCATCGCCGCTACGGGATCTCGCCGGCGTCGGCGGCGACGAAGTCGGGCTCGGCCGGCTCCCCCAGCAGCAGCTTGCCGAACAGTAGTCGCACCACGACGAAGATTACGCCGGCGCCCCCCACGAGGATGGCGTGCATCAGCCAGAACTGCACCGCCGGCATCTTCTCCAGCAGGCCGCCCAGCACGCCCACAAGGGTGTTTCCCGCCCATAGGTGCAGGTAGTAGAGCCCGACAATGAACCCGGCCATGGTCCGCGGCGCGGCCCGGGTATAGAGCGCCAGCCCCACCGGCAGGACGTTGGAAAACCCGATGTCGTTGAACAGGTGGAAGCCCAGCAGCCAACCGAACGCGACCTTGTGGCCACTGGCCGCCGAGACCGCGGCCCCGGCCACCAGGCACAACAGGCCCAGCGCGCCGAACCCGCAGCCAATGGCGATCTTGCCCATCTCGTCCGGCTCCTTGAACCGCGTGGCCCACAGCCGCCAGAAGGCGACCACGGCCAGCAGCATCGCCACCGAGACGATGGAATCCACCGACACCAGCCAGGTGGTCAGCACCGGAAAGCCGAACAGGTGCAGGTCGACATGCGCGTCGGCCCACAGGAGGTAGGCGTTGAAGATCTGGTTGTTGCCGACGATCGACAGCGCCAGCACCGGCAGCAAGAGGACGAGCAGGACCACCACCTCCCACTCCCGCTTGGTCATGGGCGCCACCGCGGCCTTGGCCGCCTTGCGCACCGCCGCGCCGCGCGGCGCGTCCGGCGGCAGGTAGCGTCGGCCTGCCAGATAGACCACCAGCGAGATCAGCATGCCGATCCCGGCCGCGCCGAACCCGTAGTGCCAGGCGACCTTTTCTCCGAGCGTCCCCGTCACCAGCGGACCGAAGATCACCCCGCCGTTGATGCCGATGTAGAAGATCTGGAAGGCGTCGGCCCGGCGGTTGTCCGTCTCGCTGTAGAGCGCGCCCACCTGGGTGGCGAGATTGCCTTTCAGGCAGCCGGAGCCGAGCATCAGGAAGATCAGCGCCAGCAGGAACGAGACGTCGAAGGCCATCAGGAAATGGCCCATCGCCATCAGGCAGGCGCCCAGGATCACCGTCTTGGTGCGGCCCAGCACATAGTCGGCGAGCAGGCCGCCCAGAATAGGCGTCAGGTAGACGGTGCTCGAATAGAAGCCGTAGATAGCCGAGGCGAGCGCGATCACGCTCATCACCTTGCCGCCGCCATAGGTCGCGGTGAGGATCGCGCGGGCGGCGTCGAAGCCCGCCACATGCTCCACATGCCCGGGCAACAGCAGCTGCTTGGTCATGTAGAGGACCAGCAGCGTGGTCATGCCGTAGTAGGAGAAGCGTTCCCACGCCTCGGTGAAGAAGATGAAGGCCAGGCCCTTGGGATGGCCCAGGAACGAGCGGTCCTCGGTTAGGTCCGTAACTGCCGACATAGAATCTCCCCAGCGGGTCCGGGAGTTAGGCACAAAACTTGACCCAGACGGAAGCCTCCGCGTGATCAGTGCGCCAGGGCCTTCATCTCGCGGTCGAGGATGGCGACGATCTGCGCCCAGGCCGACGTCGTGGGGATCACCAGGTCGAAGTGGCCGGCGTCGGGGATAACGACGACATCGGCCTTGTCGCCGGCCTTGCGCACCTGCTGCGCGTAGTCGCGGCCGGTGTAGGGCGGCATGACAGCGTCGAAGACCCCATGGACCATCACCACCTTCGCGCCGCTCGGCAACAGGGCGGCCGGCGAGGTGTCGGCATAGGGGTCATGGCGGTGTGGCAGGTCCAGGAGGCGCGACAGCGTGTCCTCACCGCAGGGTCCCGCCCAGGCGCCCGCCTGCCCTTTCAGGTCGCCGATCCCCGCCAGGCTGATCACCGTCTCGATCTTCAAGGGGTTGGCGCTGTGCAGCGGGCTCTCCGCCGGGATCCTGCCCCGCGCCGCCGCCCACAGCGCCAGATGCCCGCCCGCCGAATGGCCGATGGCGATGACGCGGGTCAGGTCCAGGTCGTGCTTCGACGCCTGCGCCCGCAGCGCATCGACGGCGGTGGCCACGTCCAGGAAGGTCCCCGGATAGCCCGCGCCCGCCTCGCCCAGCTTACGGTATTCCACGTTCCACACCGCATAACCGCGCCCCGCCAGGTCGGCGGCGATGGCGCTGGTCTGGGCGAATCCCTCGTACTGCTTCAGGAAACAGCCGCCGTGCAGCAGCACCACAACCGGATGGGGCGCCTTGGTCTTCGGCAGGAACAGCTCGGCCACCTGCGACGGCGCCGGCCCGTAGCGGACCGCCGCGTCCGGCTGGCGCCGCGGCTGCTGCATGTACTGATCGAGGGACGCCGGTTCAGCGACCGCCATGGTGGCTCCCAGCGCCAAGGCTATTCCCAGAAACCATCTGAACACCCAGAACCCCGATCCGATCGCGACAGGCCGCAGCGTACCTTGCAAGCGAAGGCTGGTGGGCGGCGAGGGGTTCGAACCCCCGACCCTCTCGGTGTAAACGAGATGCTCTGACCAGCTGAGCTAGCCGCCCTTTTCCGACGCGGGTTCTAGACCAGGTTGCGCCCCGCCGGAAACCGCCTCAGGCGTTGAGCGCGCTCTTCAGCGCGTCGCCGACGCGGAAGCGGCAGCTCTGCGAGGCCTTTCGGTTCACCGTCTCCCCGGTGCGCGGATTGCGCGCCCGGCCCGCCGGCCGCTTGATCGGAACGAAGCTGCCAAAGCCCACGACGCGAACTTCCTTGCCGGCTTTCAGGGACGTGGAGACCGAAGAGATGAAGGCGTCCAGCGCATCCTTCGCCTGCGCCTTGTTCAAGCCCGCCTTGTCGGCGATCGCCGCGACGAGTTCGGCCTTCGTCATGTCTCTCTCTCCCACCCAGGCTTGTTGGCGGCGGAAGAGCCCCCGCTCGGCCGCCTTTTGCGAATTAAGGCCTCAAGGAAGCGGAGCCGTCAAACGACAGCGGCGCGGGATTCGCTCCCGCGCCGCCGGATGACACAAGAAGTGATCGATCCCTAGTGTGTCAGCACTGTTTCCAGATCGGCGTCGTCGGCGACGGACACCGGCGGCGCGTCGGCCTCCGACCATTCGATCGCCACCGGCTGGCGGGTGAGCGCGTGGGCGAGCACCTCATCCATGGTGGAAACCGGGACGATCTTCATCTCCGCCTTCACGTTGTCCGGCACCTCGGCCAGGTCCTTCTCGTTCTCGGACGGGATCAGCACGGTCTTGACGCCTGAGCGGAGCGCCGCGAGCAGCTTCTCCTTCAGGCCGCCGATGGCGGTGACCCGGCCCCGCAGAGTGACCTCGCCGGTCATGGCGATGTCCTTCTTGATCGGGATCCCGGTCAGCACCGAGACGATGGCCGTGGCCATGGCCGCGCCGGCGGACGGGCCGTCCTTGGGCGTGGCGCCGTCCGGCACGTGGATGTGGACGTCGGTCCGCTCGAAGCTCGGCGGTTCAAGGCCGAACTTGGTGGCCCGGCTGCGGACATAGCTGTTCGCCGCCGAGATCGACTCCTTCATCACATCCTTCAGGTTGCCGGTGACCGTCATGCGGCCCTTGCCCGGCATCTTGACCGCCTCGATCGTCAGGATATCGCCGCCGAAGTCGGTGTAGGCCAGGCCGGTGATGATCCCGACCTGATCCTCGGTGTCCATCTCGCCGTACTTGTACTTCCGCACGCCGGCGTACTTGGCCAGGCGATCCGCATCGATGGTGATCGACAGCACGTTCTCACGCGCCAGGTCGCGCACCGTCTTCCGCGCCAGGTTGCCCAGTTCCCGCTCCAGCGACCGCACGCCGCTTTCGCGGGTGTAGTAGCGGATCAGGTCGCGGATCGAGGCGTCGGGGACGATGAATTCCTCCGGCGTCAGCCCGTGGTCCTTGGTCAGCTTGGCCAGGATGTGCCGCTTGGCGATCTCCAGCTTCTCGTCCTCGGTGTAGCCGGGGATGCGGATGATCTCCATGCGGTCCAGCAGCGGCTGGGGCATGTTCAGGCTGTTGGCCGTGGTGACGAACATCACCGGCGACAGGTCGTAGTCGACCTCCAGATAGTGGTCGGCGAAGGTGGAGTTCTGCGCCGGGTCCAGCACCTCGAGCAGGGCCGAGGACGGGTCGCCCCGCCAGTCGCTGCCCATCTTGTCGATCTCGTCCAGCAGGAAGAAGGCGTTGGTCGACTTGGCCTTCTTCATCGACTGGATGATCTTGCCGGGCATGGAGCCGATGTAGGTCCGCCGGTGGCCGCGGATCTCGGCCTCGTCACGCACGCCGCCCAACGACACGCGGACGAATTCCCGGCCCGTCGCCTTGGCGATGGAACGGCCGAGCGAGGTCTTGCCGACGCCGGGCGGGCCCACGAGGCAGAGGATCGGGCCCTTCAGCGAACCCACGCGGCTTTGCACCGCCAGGTATTCCAGGATCCGTTCCTTGACCTTCTCCAGGCCGTAGTGGTCGCCTTCGAGGATGTCCTCGGCCTTCTGCAGGTCGATGGGCTTGATCTTCGCCTTGCCCCACGGGATCGACAGCAGCCAGTCGAGGTAGTTCCGCACGACAGTGGATTCCGCCGACATCGGGCTCATGTTGCGCAGCTTCTTCAGCTCGCTGTCGGCCTTGGCGCGCGCTTCCTTGGAGAGCTTGGTCTTCTTGATGCGCTTTTCGAGCTCTAGCAGCTCGTCGCGCTGGTCGTCCTGTTCGCCCAGCTCCCGCTGGATCGCCTTCATCTGCTCGTTCAGATAGTACTCGCGCTGGGTCTTCTCCATCTGCCGCTTCACGCGGTTGCGGATCTTCTTCTCGGTCTGCATGACCGAGATCTCGCCCTCCATCAGGGCGTAGACCTTCTCCAGACGCTTCACGACATTGAAGATTTCCAGGAGCTGCTGCTTCTCGGCGATCTTCACCGACAGGTGCGACGCGATGCGGTCGGCCAGTTCGCCGGGATTATCGATCTGCGGGATGGCGGCCAACGCTTCCGGCGGCACCTTCTTGTTCAGCTTCACATAGTTTTCGAACTGCTCGACGACCGCGCGGCTCAGCGCCTCGGCCTCGGCGGAGCCCGCGCCGTCCTCGGCCACGTAGGCGATCTCCGCCTCGTAGAACTCGGACTGGTCAGTGAACCGGGTCACCCCGGCGCGCGCGCGGCCCTCGACCAGCACCTTGACGGTGCCGTCGGGCAGCTTGAGCAGTTGCAGGACAGTGGCCACGACGCCGACATCGTAGATGCCGTCGGGCGCCGGATCGTCGTCGTCCTTGTCCTTCTGGGTGGCGAGCAGGATCTGCTTGCCGTCGTTCTTCATCGCCTCTTCCAGCGCGCGCACCGACTTCTCGCGCCCCACGAACAGCGGCACCGGCTGATGCGGGAAGACGACGATGTCCCGCAACGGCAGGATCGGCAGAATTTTAATCTCGGACATGATGCCTCAACTCCTGACCGGCCGCGTTGGTCTCGCAGCCCGGCCTGTCGGATCGCAGTCACCCAGACGATGCGTCTGAGTCGGACGACCCGTCCGTCCCCGAAGGCGACGGCTTTCGGTGATTTATGTGGACCGTTTGGCCCGCGGTTCAAGCGGAGCAACGGCTTTGCGCGACACTGGGCCCCATCGCGGTTCACAAGCTAGCTTGAGCGGTGACAGCGAGGTTGTGCGCGCAATTCCATGCCCCAACCCTTGCGAGCCTAGATGGGAAGAGGCGCCCAAAGTCTCAAGACGGCGCCATTTCCAGCGCCTCTTCGACGAAATCCATGCGGTCCTGGCCGAAGAACATCTCCTCGCCCACGAAGAAGCTCGGCGCCCCGAAGACGCCGCGGGCCACCGCCGCCTCGGTGGTCGCCTTCAGGCGGTCCTTGACCTCGTCCCGCTCGATCAGCGCCTGGAAGTCGTCCGGCTCGACGCCGGCGCGGCGGACCACCCGCGCCAGCTCCGCCGGGTCGCCCAGGTTCTTGGGCTCGCGCCACATGGCGTCGAAGACCATGTCGCAATAGGTCATGAACCGGGTGTCCTCGATCAGCCCGGTCGCGCCGCGCATCAGTTGCAGCGTGTTGATCGGAAAGTGCGGGTTGAAGTTGAACTCGGTGTTGTGCCGCTTGGCCCAGCGCCGGAAATCCGCCCCCGTCCAGCGGCCCTTGGCGGGGATCGCGGCTGGCGAAGCGTTGCCCGTCGCCTTGAACACCGCCCCCAGCAACATGGGCGCATAGACGATCTTCGCCCCGGTGCGCGCCGCGAGCGCTGGCAGCCGTTTGTAGGCCAGGTAGCTGGCGGGGCTGCCGAAATCGAAGAGGAATTCGAGGGTCTTGGTCATGTCTGCGTCTTGGCGATGCTCACCAAGCCTCCATCCAGGGGCGCAGGTCCAGTTCGTGGGTCCAGGCGTCGCGAGGCTGGACGTGCAGCGTCCAGTAGGCTTCGGCGATGTGCTCTGGATTGAGGATGCCGCCCTCAGCTTTCAGGGCGTAGCGGTCGGGGAAGTTCTCAGCGATCCAGGCGGTGTCGATGGCGCCGTCGATGATGGTGTGGGCCACATGCACGCCCTTGGGACCCAATTCGCGCGCCATGCTCTGGGCGACGGCGCGCAGGCCGTGCTTGGCGGCGGCGAAGGCGGCGAAGCCCTCGCGGCCCCGGACGCTGGCGGTGGCGCCGGTGAAGAGGATCGTGCCCTGCCCGCGCGGCGTCATCCGCCGGGCCGCCTCGCGTCCGGCCAGGAAGCCGGAGAAACAGGCCATCTCCCAGACCTTGAGGAACACCCGCGAGGTGGTCTCGGCGATCGGGAAGCGGACGTTCGCCCCGATGTTGAAGACGCAGACCTCCACCGGCGCGATCTCGGCCTCGACCCTGTCGAACAGCGCCACCATCTGGTCTTCCTGCCGCGCATCGACCCCGAAGGGGTGCGCCTCTCCGCCCGCCTCGCGGATCTGGGCGGCCAGGGGCTCGAGTTGGTCGGCATGGCGCCGGACGATCACCGCCGCATAGCCCTCGCGGGCGAAACGTCGGGCGATCGCACCCCCCAGAGCATCGCCGGCCCCCACCACGATGATCGCTCGATTTGCCATTACGATGTTAGATGACGCCCATGATGCTAGGTTGGCAACTTCAACTCTTACGCGAATTATTCTTCTGACTCGTGTGAGTTGTCAGCCCCGCGATCAGCGCCGCCGCTAACGACGCTGCCGCCGCCGCGACCATCGCCAGGCGATAGCCCGCGGCGATGGCCTTGGGGTCCGAGCCGCCGATCACGAAGCCGACCAGCGCCACCGCCAGCAGGCCGGCGACCCGCGCCACGGCGTTGTTCACCCCGGCCGCGGCGTCCTCGTACTCGTCGGCGACGGCGGCCAGCACCGTGTCGGTCAGGGGCGCCACCGCGATCCCCATGCCCAGGGCCAGGACCGCCAGGCCTGGAAACACCGAGGTCCAATAGCCCCCGGCCTGGGCCAAGGCCGCCAGCAGACCAAAGCCCGCCGCCACGAACAGCGGCCCGACGATCAGCAGGATCCTCGCTCCCACCCGCGCGGTCAGGCGCCCGGACAGCGGCGACAGCACCGCCAGCCCCACCGACAGCGGCAGCAACGCCGCCCCGGCTCGCGAGGGGGCGTAGGCCTGGGCGCGGATCAGTTCGAAGGGCAGCAGGAACAGCGCCCCGCTCAGCGCCGCGTAGAGCACCAGCGTCATGGCGTTGACACCGGAGAAGGTCTTCGACTTGAAAAGCGTCAGGGGCGTCATCGGATTGGCGGCCCGCCGCTCGATGAGCAGGAACGCGGCCAGGGCGACGACGCCCAGTCCGCCCGCGCCGATGACGGCGGGGTCCGTACCCTGCTTGGGCGCCACGGTCAGCGCCCAGGTGATCGCCGCCAGGCCCAGCGTCACCGCGCCTGCGCCGGCCCAGTCCACCGGCCCGGAGCGCGCGCCCTGGCTCTCCTTGGTGTTGGCCAGCACCAGCCAGACCGCGACGGCCGCCACCGGCAGGTTGATGAAGAATACCGCCCGCCAGGAGACCGCCTGGGTGAGCCAGCCGCCCAGCACCGGCCCCACCGCGCTGGTGAGCCCGCTGGCGCCGGCCCAGATGCCCACAGCCTGGCCTCGACCCTTGGCGTCATAGGCCGCCCCCAGCAGCGCCAGGCTGGCCGGCGTCAGCAGGGCCGCGCCCATGCCTTGCACCGCCCGCGCCGCGACCAGCACCTCCAGGTTCGGCGCGAGACCACAGACCGCCGAGGCGATCGTGAACAGCAGCACGCCGGCCGCGAACACCCGCTTGCGCCCATAGCGGTCCGCCGCCGCCCCGCCGGCCAGCACCAGCGCGCCTAGCATCAGGGCGTAGGCGTTCATGATCCACTGCGCCGCCTCGAACCCGCCGCCGAGCTTCTGCTGGATCACCGGCAGGGTGAGGTTGACCGCCGAGCTATCGATGAACGCCAGGCCCGACCCCAGCACCGTCCCGGCCAGCACCCAGGCCCGAGCGCGCGCCGGAGACCTCATTCCGCCGCGGGCGCCCGGCAGTTCAGCTCGAAGGTCACGCCGTTGAACTCGGTGACGAACATCTGGCGGATGCCGCCATTGGGCGCCGCGCCGGCCTGATAGGCCACGCCCGCCGCTTGCAGCCGCCGCTCGGCGTCCTCGTAGTCGTCGATGGTGAAGGCGAAGTGGTCCAGCGAGGAGCCCTTGCTGGCCGCGCCGGCCCGGCTCGCCTCGACCAGATGCACCACGTCCTTGCCGCCGGCGTAGAGCCAGGCGCCGCCGAAGCTGAAGTCCGGCCGCCAGCCCACCGTCAGGCCCAGCAGCTCGGTAAAGAACGCCTGGGTCCGCGCCAGCTCGGTCGTGCGGATGTTGACGTGGTCCAGGCCGGTGATCGCCAAGCGCGCCTCCCAATGCGAGGCGGTAAGTATCGCGCACGAAAAAGCCCCGCAGTCACCCTACCTCCCCCGCGAAGCGGCGGGAGGGGGACCGCGCCCCGCAGAGGGCGTGGTGGAGGGGGCAAGCCCCAAGCTCAGAGCAATCTCCTCCCCTAACAAGGGGAGACCGCGAAGCGGTGGCGGAGGCTCAGCCCCCGCGCCGGCTTAAGAAAATCCGCCCGAAGGGCGCTAAAACCCGATCGCCTAGGCCGCCCGAACCTTCAG
>DATAUR010000049.1:0-55004 GCA_036268175.1 Phenylobacterium sp.
CCTCAAACAACGCCTCCAGGCCACCGGTAAACGACCCAAGGTGATCGTCGTCGCCCTCATGCGAAAACTCATAACCATCCTCAACGCCATCCTGCGAGACCAGCGCCCCTGGGCCTCAGCCTAAGACGGTTGCTCCCCCGATAGGGGAGGAACTGTTCAGAGCAGCCCCAACCCCTCCAGCGCCGGCCCAAGCGCCGCCGGGTCGGTGAAGTGGTGGGTGTGGAAGCCGAGCGCCTGGGCCGCGGCGATGTTGCCGGCGCTGTCGTCGACGAACAGCGCCTCCTCGGCTGCAAAGCCATGGCGGTCGCAGACCAGGCGGAAGATCTCCGGTCGGGGCTTCATCACGCCTTCCAGGCCCGAGACGATGCGGCCGTCCAGCAGGTCGAACGCCGGGCTCATGGCGAAGGTCGATTCCCAGGTCTCGTGGCTCATGTTGGTGAGCGCATATTGCTTCACGCCGCGGGCGTGCAACTCGGCGATGGCGGCCTCGGTCTCGGGGATCGGGCCGGAGAACATCTCGCTCCAGCGGTGCTTCCAGGCCCAGATGGCGGCTTCGTGCTCGGGATGCCTGGCGCTGAGCGCGGCGCAATTGTCGGCGAAGGTCACGCCGCCGTCGGTGGGCCCATGCCAGGCCATCGTGGCGACATCGCTGAGGAACCGGTCGCGCTCGGCCGGGTCGGGGAAAATCTTCGAATAGAGCGTGCGCGGGTCCCAACGCACGATGACGTTGCCGACGTCCCAGACGACCGCGCGCGGCGTCACCGGCATCGGCGAAGGCGTCAGCCTTGTTTGGCTTTGAAGCGCGGGTTCGTCTTGTTGATGATGTAGACGATGCCCTTGCGGCGCACGAGCTTGCAGTCGCGGTGGCGCGTCTTGAGCGACTTGAGCGAGCTTCTGACCTTCATGACCTAATTCTCGGGCGCGCGGACGGAGGCGTCCGGGGGTTTTACAAGGAGCGCGCGGATATACGGAAAGGGCGGCCGCAAGTCAACGTCGCGGCGAACGGGCGCGGCGGGTTCCGATTGAGCGCGGACTCGACGCTCGATAGACTCGCTCGGATGCGCGCGCGTCATTTCCTGGCCCTGGCCTGCCTCGCCATCCTGACCGCCTGCGCGAGCCCGGCGGCGAAGGCGCCTCTGCCCACCCGCCTGCCCACGGCGCCGTCGGCCCGGCCGACGCCTCGAACCCCGCCGCAGGCCGCGACGCCGCCGGCCGTCACGCCGATAGCCCCGCCCGCCGCGTCTGGCGACATGGTGTTCGACGCCTGGGCGTCGGAGTTCTACGATAAGGCGCTGAAGGCCGGCATCGATCGCGCCGTGCTGGACCGCGAGATGGCTGGTCTGACGCCCGACCCCCGCGTCACCGCCCGCGACAGTCGCCAGCCGGAATTCTCCCAGCCGATCTCCACCTACATCAAGGGCGCGGTGACCCCAGGCGCCGCGGCGGCCGGCGAGCGCGAGCGGGCCGACGTGCCGCAACTGCCCGACATCGAGCAGCGCTTCGGCGTTCCGCGCGAGATCCTCATCGCCATCTGGGCGCGGGAGAGCGCCTATGGCGCCATCCAGGGCGACTTCGACGTGATCCGCTCCATGGCCTCGCTGGCCGCCCAGGGCCGCCGGCGCGGCTGGGCGGAGGGCGAGCTGATCTCGGCGCTGCGGATCATCCAGACCGGCCAGGCCACGCGCGAAGAGCTCAAGGGCTCCTGGGCCGGGGCCATGGGCCAGACCCAGTTCATCCCGTCCGCCTATCTCTCCACGGCGGTCGACGGCGATGGCGACGGCAAGCGCGACATCTGGACCTCGCCGGCCGATGCGCTGGCCTCCGCCGCCAACCTGCTGGCCAAGGCCGGCTGGCGGCGGGGCGAGAGCTGGGCGCGGGAGGTCACCGTGCCGAGCGACTTCGACTTTTCCATGAGCGAGGGGCCCAAGCTCACGCCGGAGGCCTGGGAGGCGCTGGGCGTGCTCCGCGCCGACGGCCTGCCCTGGGACGATGCCGACAGGGCCGCCGAGACCCAGCTCATCGCGCCGGCCGGAGCGCAGGGGCCGATCTTCCTGCTGTTTCCGAACCACTTCGTGATCCGGCGGTACAACAACTCGGTGGCCTATGCGCTGGCCGTCGGCCTGCTGGCCGACAAGATCGCCGGCGAGCCGCCCCTGGTGAGGCCCTGGCCGCCGGAGACGCCGCTGTCGCTCTCCGACCGGATGACCGCCCAGCGGGCGCTGGCGGGGCTGGGCTTCAACCCCGGAACGCCGGACGGCATCGTCGGCATCGGCACGCGCACCGCGCTGCGGGCCTGGCAGAGGTCCCGCGGCCTGACCGCCGACGGCTATCTGTCGCCGGACATGGTGGAGCGGCTGAGGGCCGACGCCGGCGCGCCGCCGCCCACGCCCGCCCCAGAACAGACCGCCTCGCAGCCTGCCGCCCCGGCGCCGAGCGCCGCTGAGCCGACTACCCCGGCGCCAACTCCAGCTCCGGCGGCTATACCAGCACAGACTCCGCCAGTGCAGGCGCCGGCCGAGACCCCGCCCACCGCGCCCTAGGCGCCGCCCTCGTCGCTGCGTTCGATGGTGGCCATGGCGGTTTCCTCGCGGCTGACCGCGGCGGGATCGGCGTTGCGCAGGGCGGGGCTCACCAGGGTGTAGGCGAACAGCCCCAGCATCAGCGCCATGTTCAGGAAGAACGGCGCGGCATGGTTGGCCTTGTAGAGCACCATGAAGGCCGGGGCGAAGACCGCGTTGATGCCGTTGACCGCGGCGATGGCCCCGGCCACGCGGGCCTGGTCTTTCCAGCTCACCGCCAGCGACGAGCCGGCGGTGAACCCCGGCCGCGCGAAGCCGAAGCCCAGGCTCGCCAGCGCATAGCCCGCCACCACGGCGTGATAGTCCGGCGCCACCGCCACCAAGAGGTTCCCCGCCGCCCCGCAGACCACCCCCCAGCGCAGCAGCTGGCGCGGCGTCATCTGGAACATGCGGATCAGGCCCCATTGCGCCAGCAGGCCGGCCAGGGCGCCGAACGCCATGGCGGTGGCGATCTGGTCCTTGGCCGCCAGCGGGGTGACCCCCAGCTTGTCGATCACCAGGAAGCCCAGGGTCTGCTGCTGCGCCGTCTGACAGGTGGCGACCACGAAGCCGTAGAAGGCGAAAGGCATGATCCGCGGGTCGCGCCACAGCGGAGGGCGTTTTTCCAGCGCCGGTTCGCTGGCGTCCTCGGCCGGTTGCTCCAGCGCCTCGCCGCGTTTGCGGCTCTCCGGCAGGAAGCGCCAGACCACCGCCAGCATCACCGCGGCGATGCCGGCGAAGGTGAACAGCGGGCCGGCGATCCCGACGCCCGGATAGATGAAATAGGGCGCGATCCAGGGTCCCACCAATGTCCCCATGCCGAGCGCCCCGGCCAGCATCGCCATGGCGTGAGTGCGTTCCTCGCGGGGCGTATGGTCGGCGATATAGGCCTGGTTGGCCGGGTTCGAGGCCGCCCCGAACAGGCCGAACAACGCCCGGCCCAAGAGCAGCATGCCGAAGATCGCCATCGGCGCGGCCAACTGGTGGAGCCCGGCGCTGACCACCGCCCCGCAGACGATCATCGAGACCATGAAGCCGGAAAGCCCGACCATCATCATCGGCTTGCGGCCATAACGGTCGGACGCCCGCGCCCAGAACGGCGAGGAGCAAGCCCACAGGATCGCCGAGAGCGCGAAGATCGACACCACCATCGCGTCGGGGATATTCAGCGAGCGGCCGATCAGCGGCAGGACGGAGGTCAGGCCGTTGTTGCCGATCGCCGTCGCCGCCGACGACCAGAAGATGATCGCAAAGGCCCGCCGGGGCAGGGAGCGTCTGGGCGGCATGGAGGCTGTGGCGTCGGTGGCCATGACTGTGGGCTTAGGCCGCAAGGCCGCGCTTCGCAAACCTCGCGGTTAATCATGGCCTATTAAGCAATAACGGCGATGTTCCGCGTCACGTCGCGGGAGAGACCCCTTGTTCCAGATTATCGGCATCGTGCTGCTGTTCGGCCTGGTGTTCGGCAGCTTCATCATGACGGGCGGGAACATCGCGGTGATCCTGGGCGCCCTGCCGTCCGAGATGATGACCATCGGCGGCGCCGGCGTCGCCAGCGTGCTGATCGCCAATTCCGTGGGCGTGCTGAAGGGTCTGGGCGGCGGCATGGGCAAGGTCTTCAAGGGCCCGAGCTGGAAGTCCTCGGACTACCGCGACCTGCTCTCCCTGCTGTTCCTGCTCACCAAGACCATGAAGTCCAAGGGCGTCATCGCGCTGGAAAGCCACATCGAGACGCCCAAGGAGAGCTCGATCTTCTCCCGCTATCCGAAGATCATGAAGGACCACTTCGCCATCGACTTCATCTGCGACACCCTGCGGATGATGACCATGAACCTGGAGGACCCGCACCAGGTCGAGGACGCGATGGAAAAGCAGCTCGAAAAGCACCATCACGAGGCGCTGGCCGCCCCGCATGCCCTGACCACGCTCGCCGACGGCCTGCCGGCGCTGGGCATCGTCGCCGCCGTGCTGGGGGTCATCAAGACCATGGGCGCGATCACCGAGCCGCCCGCGGTGCTGGGCGAGATGATCGGCTCGGCGCTGGTCGGCACCTTCCTGGGCGTGTTCCTGGCCTATGGCCTGGTCGGCCCGATGGCCACCCGCATGGCCGCGGTGATCGAGGAGGACGCCTCCTTCTACAAGATCATCCAGTGCGTGCTGGTCGCCCACCTGCACGGCAACGCCGCGCAGATTTCCGTCGAAATCGGCCGCGGCAACGTGCCGACCCCCAACCAGCCCAGCTTCCTGGAACTGGAAGAGGCGCTCAACACCATTCCGGCCGAAGGCGCGGCCTAAGCGCCCACCGAAAGCCCAGGCCCCGCTTGCCGGGCCGGCCAAGCCGCGCATCATGGTCTGAGCGCGCGACCTCGTGATTCGCAGCGCCGCGATCCGTTGTCCGGAGCCCGGCTCATGAGCACCGATCTTCCCCGCAAGCTGTTGGCCGCCGGCGCGGCCGTCGCCGCCCTGTCCGTCGCCGCCTGCTCGAAACCAGCCGACAAGCCGGACGACGCCGCCGCGGCCGCCGCGCCGACCAGCGGCGCCGACGCCGATGTGGCCAAGGCGCAGGCCGCCGCCACCGCCGCCGCCGACGCCGCCTCCGACATCACCGCCGACGAGCCGCCTGCCCAGCCGGCCAGCCCGCCGCCCGCCACGACCCCGCCGCCCGCCACGCCGACTGCCGGAGCGCCTGCGGCCCCGGTCACGCCCACGGCGACGCCGCCGAAGAAATAGACCGGCGGGGAGCCCGCTGCCTTCGCGGCCGCGCTATACCCTCGCCGCGATGACCCCTGACGATCTGCAAAGCCCTCTCGACTGGACGCAAGACGGCCAGCCGCGGTCGCGGCTCTACGACGACGTCTATTTCTCCGCCGAGGACGGCCTGGCCGAGGCGCGCGCGGTATTCCTGCAGGGCTGCGGTTTGCCGCAGGCCTGGGCCGGGCGCGAGCAATTCACCGTCGGCGAACTGGGTTTCGGGACCGGCTTGAACGTCCTCGCCCTGATCGACCTCTGGGCCAGGACCCGGCCTCCGGGCGCGCGGCTGCACGTCTTCTCCGTGGAGGCCCATCCGATCGGCGCCGACGAGGCTCGCCGGGCGCTGGCCCACTGGCCGGAGCTGGCCGGCCTGGCCGAACGGCTGACCGCGCGCTGGCCGGGCCGCGCCCAGGGTCCGCATCGGATCGAGTTCCCCGACCTCGGCGTGATCCTCGACGTGGCGGTGGGCGAGGTCGCGGGCGGGCTTTCCGGCTGGACCGGCCGCGCCGACGCCTGGTTCCTCGACGGCTTCGCGCCGGCCCGCAACCCGGCCATGTGGCGGGACGGGGTGCTGGCGCTGGTCGCCGCCCGCTCGGCGCCGGGCGCGGTGGCGGCCACCTTCACCGTCGCCGGCCAGGTGCGGCGCGGCCTGGCGGCGGCGGGCTTCGCGGTCGAAAAGGCGCCGGGCTTTGGCCGCAAGCGCGAACGCCTGACCGCCGTGCTGCCGGGCGAGGCGCCGGCGCCCCGCGCCCGCAAGCGCGTGGCCATCGTCGGCGCCGGGATCGCCGGGGCCTCGGCGGCGCGGGCAGTGCGGGCGCTGGGTGGCGAGGCCCTGGTCTTCGACGCGCAAGGCCGAGGGGCCGGCGCGTCGGGCAATCCCGCCGCCCTGGTGACGCCGCGCCTGGACGCCGGCCTGGCCGAGCCCGCCCAGCTGTTCGCCCAGGCCTTCCGCCGCGCGGTCGCGCTGTATGACGAACACCCTGAGATCCTGATCGGCCGGGGCGCCCTGCAACTCGCCACCCAGCCGCGCGACGCCGCTCGCTTCGCCAAGGTGGCGGCTTCCGACCTGTTCGAGCCCGGAGCGCTGCAGCTCTTGACCTCGGACCAGACCACCGCGCGGCTCGGCGAGGATGCGCCAGAGGGCCTGCTGCACCGCGACGGCCTGACCATCGCCCCTGCCGGCCTGCTCGCCGCCTGGGCGCCGCAGGTCCGTCAGGCCGCTGTCGCCCGGATCGAGCCGGAGGGCGAGGGCTGGCGGTTGCTGGACGCCCAGGGCGCAGTGCTGGCCGAGGCCGACACGGTGATCGTCGCCGCGGGCCTGGCCTCCCTCGACCTGGTCCCGGGCCTGCCGCTCAGCGCCGTGCGTGGCCAGGCGAGCTTCACGCCCTGGAACGATCCGCCGCCGGCGGTGGCCTTCGGCGGCTATGCGATCCCGACACCGGACGGCGTGCTGTTCGGCGCCACCAACGACCGCGACGACGTCGCCCGCGACGTGCGCCCGCAGGACCATCGCCGCAACCTCGCCGCGCTGGCCGAAGGCCTGCCGATGCTGGCCGCGCGACTGGGCGACGCGCCGCTGGAAGGCCGCGCCGCGATCCGGGTCTCGACGCCGGACTACCTGCCGGTGGCGGGCCAGGCGCCGGCCAGCCCGCCCGGCCTCTTCGTGCTGAGCGGCTTCAGCGCCCGGGGGTTCACGCTGGCGCCCCTGCTGGCGGAGCATGTGGCGGCGCTGGCGCTGGACGCGCCCTCGCCCCTGCCGCAACCGCTGGCGGCTATCGTCGACCCGGCCCGCTTCGCCGAACGCGCGGCGCGGCGACGGTCCTGACCGGCGCCCGACGACCTCGGCGAGCGTGACCGTAGGCAACCGCGGCAGGGGCATGTAGGTTGAATTCGGGGGACAAAGCTTCGCGAGGATCCACCATGAAGACCGCAGCCGCCTTTGCCCCGGCAGCCTTCGCCGCCGCCGCTGCCCTGCTGGCGTTCAGCGCCACCGCCGCAACCGCCGCCGACGCCCCGCCCAAGGACGCCGCCGGCAAGAACCAGTGCTTCTGGTCGCGCAACGTCACCAGCTTCGCCGCGCCCGACGACCACACCGTCTACGTCAAGGTGAACCTGCGCGACGTCTATCGGCTGGACCTGATGATCTCCTGCCCCGACGTCGACTGGAACCAGAGCGTCGCCCTGGTCTCCAGCCATGGCGCCGGCGGCAGCATCTGCGGTCCCCTGGACGCCGAGATCGTCAGCCACGCCCAGGGCCTGGGCCGCCAGCGCTGCCCGGTGAAGGCCATCCACAAACTGACCCCGCAAGAGGTCGCCGCGCTACCGAAGCGGGCGAAGCCCTAGAGGGCTTTGAGCGTCTGAAGGGCGGATGGTGGACGTGCACAGGATCGAACTGTGGACCCCCTCGATGTCAACGAGGTGCTCTCCCGCTGAGCTACACGTCCATATCCGGTCGTCTCGGGAAGGCGGGGATATACCGATGCGGCCTGCCCGAAGCAAGCCAAGCCGAACGCGCCCAGTCTAGGCGGCGATTCTAGGCGGCGATCATCCGCTCCACCTCGGAGACGATCTCACGCAGGTGGATGGGCTTGGACAGCACCTTGGCCCCGGCCGGCGCCTGGCTGCCGGCGGCGAGCGCCACGGCGGCGAAGCCGGTGATGAACATGATCCGAAGCTCGGGGTGCAGGGCCGCGGCCTGGCGGGCGACCTCGATGCCGTCCATGCCGGGCATGACGATGTCGGTGAGCAGCAGGTCCCAGTCCTGGTCGAGCACGGCCACGGCCTCTTCGCCGTCGGCGCAGGCGGTGACCTCGTAGCCGGCGCGCTCCAGGGCGCGCGCCAGGAAGCCGCGGAGGCTGTCGTCGTCTTCGGCCAGGAGGATGCGAGGCATGGGGGCTCTTCGGACGCGGCGATTAACGGAAGATGATGAAACACCGACGATAGCTTCGGATCGGTAAAGGCGCGATGAACCTTTGACCCAAATCGAGGGTCGGCGTTCTATGGCGGTGATGAACGCCTGGGAGCCCATCGCCGCGACGAACGCGCCGCAGGATACGCCGGCGCGGGCGGCCTTTGGCCTGTGGCGCGCGGCCGCAGACGGCCAGGCGCCGCCGACGCCCCTGGTGTTCGCCTCGCCGCATTCGGGGCGCGACTATCCCGACGACATGATGGCCGCCACGACGCTCGACGCCCAGACCATCCGCCGCTCGGAGGACGCCTTCGTCGACGACCTGATCGCCGCCTCGCCGCAACTCGGGGCCGCGACCATCACCGCCCGCTACGCTCGGGCCTACATCGACCTCAACCGCGAGGCCTTCGAGCTCGACGCCGGCATGTTCGAGGACGAGCTGCCGGAATTCGCCCGCGCCCGCACCGCGCGGGTGGCGGCGGGCCTGGGCGCCATCGCCCGGGTGGTCTCGGAGGGCCAGGAAATCTACGCCCGCAAGCTCACCTTCTCCGAGGCGCGCGGGCGCATCGACGGCGCGCACCGGCCCTATCACGCGGCCCTGGAGCGGCTGATCGCGGAAGCGCATCGGGCGCACGGCCTCGCCATCCTGATCGACTGGCACTCCATGCCGGCCGCCGCCGCCAAGGCCGGCGGACGCGACCGGGCCTGCGACTTCGTGCTCGGCGACCGGTTCGGCGCGGCCTGCGCCGGCGCGCTCACCCAGCGAGTGGAGCGGGAGTTGGAGGCCATGGGCTATCGCGTGGCCCGCAACACCCCCTACGCCGGCGGCTACACCACCGAGCACTACGGCCGCCCGGCCAGGCGCACCCACGCCCTGCAGATCGAGATCAACCGCGGGCTCTACCTGGACGAGGCGACGCTCAAGCCCACCGCCGGCTTCGCGCGCCTGAAGGCCGACCTCGACCGCCTGACCGGAGCGCTGGCCGCCACCGACTGGTCCGGCCTGAAAGCGGGCTGAAGACCACGCCTCCGGGCCGCAAAAAAAAGCGGCTCCCGAAGGAGCCGCAGTTCATAGGGAGGAAACGCCCAGGAAGGGCAGAGGCGGCAAGGCCGCCTCACGAATTGAATGTACGGTGCAATGCACAACGGCGCAAGCAGTTACGACAAAAAACCTGCAATTTCATGACCGTGGCCCTGAAAAACCGAGGCTTTTCCGGGCCTTGCGCAGAGCGTCGCAGCGCCTATTTAGGTTGCACCGCACAACAACGTGGCCTTGGCGCACCGGCCGCGGCGTCGCAGAGGTCAACTCGAAGCTGGCGGTTACGCCTTCTCTCCCCTACAAGCGCGCCTTCCTCGCTCCCCGAGACACCCCTTTAAGAATCCCATGTCGCTCCGCAACATCGCCATCATCGCCCACGTCGACCACGGCAAGACCACGCTGGTGGACCAGCTCCTCGCCCAGTCCGGCGTGTTCCGCGCCAACGAGGCGCACGCCGAACGCGCCATGGACTCCAACGACCAGGAGCGCGAGCGCGGGATCACCATCCTGGCCAAGTGCACCAGCGTGCTGTGGCACGGCGAGGCCGGCGACACCCGCATCAACATCATCGACACCCCCGGCCACGCCGACTTCGGCGGCGAGGTGGAGCGGATCCTGGGCATGGTGGACGGCTGCGTCCTCTTGGTCGACGCCGAGGAAGGCGTCATGCCGCAGACCAAGTTCGTGCTCGGCAAGGCGCTGAAGATGGGCCTGCGCCCCATCGTCTGCCTGAACAAGGTCGACCGCGCGCACGCCGACCCCGACCGGGTGCTCAACGATGCCTTCGACCTGTTCGACGCCATGGGCGCCACCAACGAGCAGCTCGACTTCCCGCACATCTATGCGTCGGGCAAGAACGGCTGGGCGACGCTGGACATGAGCCAGCCGTCCGAGACGCTGGCCCCGCTGTTCGACCTGATCGTACGCCACGTGCCCGAGCCCAAGGCCATCGTGCGCAAGGACGAACCCTTCCAGATCCTCTCGGTGCTGATCGAGAACGACCCGTTCCTGGGCCGCCTGCTCACCGGCCGCATCGAGAGTGGCAAGGCGACGCCGGGCCTGGCGATCCACGCGCTGGGCATCGACGGCAAGGAGATCGAGCGCGGCCGGATCACCAAGGTGCTGGCCTTCCGCGGCCTGAAGCGCCAGCCCATCGAGGACGCCGAGGCCGGCGACATCGTCGCGATCGCGGGCCTCTCCAAGGCCACCGTGGCCGATACGCTTTGCGCCATGGAAGTCACCGAGGCGCTGCCGGCCCAGCCCATCGACCCGCCGACCATCTCCATGACCGTCAGCGTCAATGACAGCCCCTTGGCCGGGCGCGAAGGCGACAAGGTGCAGAGCCGGGTGATCGCCGCGCGCCTGCAGAAGGAGGCGGAGGCCAATGTCGCCATCCGCGTCGCCGAGACCACCGACAAGGACGCCTTCGAGGTCGCCGGCCGCGGCGAACTGCAGCTGGGCGTGCTGATCGAGGGCATGCGCCGCGAGGGCTTCGAGCTCTCCATCAGCCGCCCCCGCGTGGTGTTCCAGACCGATCCGGAGACCGGCGAACGCCTGGAGCCCATCGAGGACGTGATGATCGACGTGGACGAGGAGTTCACCGGCATCGTCATCGAGAAGCTGTCGGCCCGCAAAGCCGAGTTGAAGGACATGGGCCCGTCGGGCGCCGGCAAGACCCGCATCAGCCTGATGTCGCCGTCGCGCTCGCTGATCGGCTATCAGGGCGAGTTCCTGACCGACACCCGGGGTTCCGGCGTGCTGAACCGGGTGTTCAGCCACTACGAGCCTTACAAGGGCGCCATCGACGCGGGCCGCAAGGGCGTGCTGGTCTCCAACTCCGACGGCGAGACGGCGGCCTACGCCCTGTGGAACCTGGAAGAGCGCGGCTTCATGTTCGTGGGCGCGGGCGAGAAGACCTACCAGGGCATGATCATCGGCGAGAACTCCCGGTCCGACGACCTGGACGTCAACCCGATGAAGGCCAAGCAGCTCACCAACGTGCGCGCGTCCGGCAAGGACGAGGCCGTCCGCCTGACCCCACCGCGCCGCCCGACCCTCGAGCAGGCCATCGCCTACATCGAGGAAGACGAGCTGGTGGAGGTGACACCCAAGTCCATCCGCCTGCGCAAGAAGGTGCTGAACCCCAGCTTCCGCAAGAAGCGGGTCAAGGAAGACTAGCCCGCCGGCCCAGGGCGTGAGATTCCTCCGATAGGGAGATCGCCATGACCCTGACCGCCAGTTCCAACACTCCGACCCCTCTGAAGCCGCTTCCTCTGAAGCCCCCCCGCCACTATCCGACGCCGGCCGCCAAGTGCGCCGACCTGGTGGTGCATGTGGTGGGGCTGACGCTAGCTCTGGTGGGCGGGATCGTGCTGCTGGCGCTGGCGGTTCGGGTCGGGTCGATCAGCCGGGTGGTGGGCGTGGCGATCTATGCGGCGGGCGTCATCGCCATGCTGGCCTTCTCCACCGCCTACAACTTCGCCAAGGCGCGCTACCGGCCGGTGCTGCGGCGCCTGGACCACGCCGGTATCTTCCTGATGATCGCCGCCTCCTACACGCCGTTCACCGTCCACAACCTGACCGGCGCCTGGGCCTGGGGCATGACCATCGCGGTCTGGTCGATCGCGGCGCTGGGCGTGCTGGGCAAGATCTTCGTGCCCAAGATGGACCGCCGCCTGTCGCTGGCCCTCTACCTGGCGCTGGGCTGGCTGGTGGTGGTGGCGCTCAAGCCCATGATCGACCACGTGGCCTGGTACGCCCTGCTCCTGCTGCTGGCCGGCGGCGTGCTCTATTCCACCGGCGTGATCTTCTATGTGAACAAGCGCCTGAAGTTCTCCCGCGCCATCTGGCACGGCCATGTGGTGGCCGCCGCCGCCGCCCATTGGGCCGCCGTGCTGGTGGGCGTGGTGCTCGCCAGCCACAGCTAGGTCTGCACCCCTAGGAACACTTCTTCGCTCGTCATTCCCGGGCTTGTCCCGGGAACCCATGAACTCTTTGGTTGAAGGGTGCGCGTGGCGGCGTCGAGGCCTTTGCTGCGCCGGTCGCGACCTTGGAGTCCCGGGACAAGCCCGGGAATGACGAGCTGGAAGGGGACTGTCGGAAGCTAGTAGCGCCGCTCCATCCAGGTGTCGCCGCGAACGTAGTCGTTGTGCGCCGGCGGGCCGGTGTCGGTGAACCCCATCGCCCGGTAGAGGCCAAGCGCCGGCGCGAGGCTGGAGTTGGTCTCCAGATAGAGACGGGGGACGGCGGCCTCCGCGCCGGCATCGATGCAGCGCTGCATCAGCATCCGCCCCAGGCCCGAGCCCCGCAGGGTCTCCTTGACGGTCATCTTGGCGACCTCGTAGCCGCCGTCCGCCATGCGGATCAGGGCGACGCAACCCACCGCCTCGCCATCCTTGAAGGCCATGAAGATGCGCCCGCCCTTGGCGACGATCTCGCCCTGCGGATCGTTCAGCACCTCGCGGTCCTTGGCCTCGATGGCGAAGTATTTGGTGATCCAGGCTTCGTTCAGCGCCCTGAAGGCCGGCCCGTGTTCCGGCGCGAACTCGACGATCTGCATGGACGGGCGGGCTCCGCTCAGGTCATGAAGGCGCAACGCCTCCCCAACAGATGATCTAATGGCCAACCCGATCTTCTCAAGCCTGCCAATGACCGTCTTCGAGGAGATGTCAGGCCTCGCGCGCACCTTGGGGGCCATCAACCTCGGCCAAGGCTTCCCGGAGGACGCGGGGCCGCAGGCCATCCGCGCCAAGGCGGCGGACGCGACGCTGAACGGCTACAACCAGTATCCGCCCATGGCCGGCCTGCCGGAGCTGCGCGCCGCGGTCGCCGGCCACTATGCCAGGACGCAGGGGCTTGACCTCGACCCGGCGAGCGAGGTCACCATCACATCAGGCGCCACCGAGGCGTTGGCCGCCGCCTTCTTCGGCCTGATCGAGCCGGGCGACGAGGTGATCGTCTTCCAGCCGCTCTACGACGCCTACCTGCCGCTGATCCGCCGCGCGGGCGGGATCCCCAAGCTCGTCAGCCTCAAGCCGCCGCACTGGCGCTTCGACCGGGCGATGCTGCAGGCCGCCTTCAGCGACCGGACGAAATTCCTGGTCCTGAACAACCCCAACAACCCCGCCGGCACGGTGCTGCCGGACGAGGACCTCGCCCTGTTGGCCGAGCTTTGCGTCGCCCACGACGTCACCGCCATCTGCGACGAGGTCTGGGAGCAGGTGGTGTTCGGCAATGCCCGGCACCGGCCGTTGCTGGCCTTCCCTGGCATGCGCGAGCGGTGCGTGAAGATCGGCTCGGCCGGCAAGATGTTCGGTCTCACCGGCTGGAAAGTGGGCTTCCTCTGCGCGGCGCCACAGCTCTCCCACAGCTTGGCCAGGGCGCACCAGTTCCTCACCTTCACCACGCCCCCCAACCTGCAGGCCGCGGTCGCCTGGGGCCTGGAGAATTCGCAGGACTGGTTCCGCCAGATGCCGCGCGACCTGGAAGCCTCCCGCGACCGGCTGGGCGAGGCGCTGAAGCGCGAGGGCTTCGCCGTCCTGCCGGCGCAGGCGACCTATTTCCTCAACCTCGACCTCGCCGCGTCCGGCATCGCCGAGCCCGACCGCGAGTTCTGCCTGCGCAGCGTCAAGGAGGCCGGCGTCGCCGCGATCCCGGTCTCGGCGCTCTACGAGGAGGGTGTCGTCCGCCACATCGTGCGCCTGTGCTTCTCCAAGCGCGACGCGACGCTCGACGCCGGGATCGAACGGCTGGCCCGGGCGCGCGATCTCGCCCGGGCCGCCAAGCCAGCCTGAGCCTTGCGTCAACCGGCCGCGAAGGCCGCCAGGTCCGCGTTGACCCGCGCCATGTGGGTGTAGATCAGGCCGTGCGGCGCGCCGGCATAGACCTCCAGCCGGCTCCCTGGGATCAGGGCGGCGGTCTTGCGCCCGGTCAGGTCAATGGGGGCGGAAACGTCGGCGTCGCCCTGCAGGATCAGGGTCGGGACGGTGATCTTCGGCAGCTCGGCCCGGAAATCGGCCACCGACAGCGCGCGGTTGCACTCGATGAGCGCCTGCAGCGACGTGGACGCCATCATCGCCACGATCCAGTCGACCATGGCCTGGGAGGTCTGGGCGTCGACGAAGGGGCGGATGTTGGCCGCCACGATGCCCGGGAAGTCCGTGCGGAAAGCCGCGCGCATCGCCTTGGGCACGGAGGGGTCCTGGCCATCGGGATTGTCCGTCGCCTTGGCGAGATATGGCGTCGTCGGCGCCACCAGCACCAGCCGGCGCACGCGCCCCGCCCCATGGCGGGTCAGGTAGCGCACGCACTCCGCCGCCCCCAGGGAATGGCCGACCAGGGTCAGGTCCGTCAGGTCCAGTTGATCGATCACCTCAGCCAAGTCCGACGCCAGGGTGTCCATGTCGTAGCCCTCGCCGGGGTCCTGCGACTTCCCGTGTCCGCGCCGGTCGAAGGCGATGCAGCGGAAGCCCTGCTCGGACAGCGGCGCCATCTGGTACTGCCAGGCCTGCGAGGTCATGCCCCAGGCCGCCACGAACAGGATCGGCCGCCCCTGACCCCAGCTTCGATAGGACAGCGCGGCGCCGTCGCGGGCTTCGATGAGGCCGTGCGGGGGTGCGGCTCGGGTTGGGGCCTTGGGGGTCTTGGTCGGGCTTTTCGGCGCGGCGGCGGCCTCTCCGGCGGCGCCGGCGGCCGAGGCCATCGTCATCAGGGTCAGCATATCTCTGCGGTCCATGTCATCACCTCGTTGCGATGGCGCATGGATATCGGCGGGGGCGAACGCGGCAATTACCTGGGGCGTAAGGGCCGGTCGCCCGCCCAGGCTCAGGAAGGCCGGCGCGCGACGATCGCGGCGGTTTCCTCGTCGGCCGGGAAGAACAGCTCCACCGCCAGCTCAGAGCACGTCACGTCCACCGGCATGCCGAACACCATGGTGGTGGTCAGGAACGACAGCAGGCCCAGGCTCGTGCGGAGGCGGAAGGTGGTGATCACGTCGTTGGTGTCGTCGTCGCCCGCCGCCTCGCCCGCCGGATAGGCCAGCACCTCCCGCTGCAGGGCGGCCAGCACCGGATCGGTGGTCAGCTCCACCTGCCGGGCCAGCCGCTCCAGGGAATGCCGCCGCCACTGGGCGAAATTGACGATGCGCGGGGCGAGCCCCTGAGGATGCAGGCTGAGCCGGATGGTGTTGACCGGCCGGACCAGCAGCTCCGGCGCGACGCCCTCGAACAGTTCCGGCAGCGCGCTGTTGGAGGCGACGATGTTCCAGTGCCGGTCCAGCGCATAGGCCGGATAGGGCTTGTGCCGCTCCAGCACCTGGGCGATCGCGCCGTTGACCGCCGCCAGCGCCGGATCGTGCAACGGCCGCTCGGGAAACACCGGCGCATAGCCCGCTGCCACCAGGAGCTGGTTGCGGTCGCGGATCGGTACGTCGAGCTGGCCGGCCAGGTGCAGGATCATCTCGCGGCTGGGCTGGGCGCGGCCGGTCTCCAGGAAGCTCAAGTGCCGGGCCGAAATCTCTGCGTCGAGTGCGAGGTCGAGCTGGCTCAACCGCCGGCGCTGGCGCCAAGCGCGCAGGTGTCCGCCGATCGGGCTGTGTCGAACGCTCATAGAGTGAAGCTAGGAGGTCGGCGGCGAATTGCCAGTCCCGTGGCGATGGTGTTCAGTTGCGGAGTTCAACGAACGTCGGGATAAATTTCATGACCCACACGGGAAGCTGCTTCTGCGGCGCGGTGACCATCGAGGTGACGGGATCGCCGGAAGGCATGGGCTATTGCCACTGCCGCTCCTGCCGGTCCTGGTCCGGCGGGCCGGTCAACGCCTTCAGCCTGTGGAAGCCCGACGCGGTGACCGTCACCAAGGGCGGCGACAAGCTCGCCACCTACAACCAGACCGAGGTCAGCTACCGCAAATTCTGCACCGAATGCGGCGGCCACCTGATGACCGACCATCCGCCGCTCGGCCTGGTGGACGTGTTCGCCGCCACCATCCCGACGCTGGACTTCCAGCCCGGCCTGCACGTGAACTATCAGGAGACCGTGCTCCCCATGAAGGACGGCCTGCCCAAGATGAAGGACTTCCCCACCGAGTTCGGCGGGTCGGGCGAGACGATGGCGGAGTAAGGCCTTACCTCCCCGCGAAGCGGCGGGAGGTTGAATTCAGCACGTGCTCCCGCCGTCCACGACGATGGTCTGGCCGGTCGTCCAGGCGCCCGCCCGGCTCGCCAGGTAGACCGCGGCGCCGGCCAGGTCGTCGGGCTCGCCCAGGCGCCGCAGCGGGGTGCCGGAGCTGGCGCGTTGCTCGCCGGCCGGGGTGTCCCACAGCGCCTTGGCGAAGTCGGTCTTGACCAGGCCGGGCGCCACGCAGTTGACCCGGATATTGTGCGGCCCAAGCTCCTTGGCGAGGTTGCGGGCCAGCTGCATGTCGGCGGCCTTGGAGATGCAATAGGCGCCGATCACCTCGCTCCCGCGCAGGCCGCCGATCGACGAGACGATGATGATCGCCCCATCCTTCCGGTCCTTCATCTCCGGCGTGACCATCTGGATCATCCAGTTGTTGGCCACGATGTTGTTGGTGAGGATCTTGCCGAAGGCGTCGTCGGAGATCTCGAGCTGGCTGCCGTAGTAGGGGTTCGAGGCGGCGTTGCAGACCAGGATGTCGATCTTGCCGAACGCCTTGCGGGTCTCGTCCATCAACCGCTGCAGGTCGTCCTTGGAGGAGATGTTGGCCGGGACCGCGATGGCGTGGCCGGCGGACCTGGCGTTGATCGCCGCGGCCACCTCTTCGCAGGGGCCGGCCTTGCGCGACGAGATCACCACCTTGGCGCCGTGCGCCGCCATCTGCTCGGCGATGGCCTTGCCGATGCCGCGCGAGGAGCCGGTGATCACCGCGACCTTGCCGGTGAGATCGAACAGCGTGCCCGCCAGACTGCCGGCCTTTTCCATCACGTCGCTCATCCCGAGGCTCCCTTAAACGCGCGTTTGATTTGGCGGCCATTTGCGGTGGGGCCCGGCTTCGCGTCAAGGTAAGGTCGCCTGGAAATTCGGGGCGAGGCCGGAGAGATCGACGTGATGCGTATCCTGGGGCGGGTCGCGCTGGCGGTGCTGGTGGTCATCCTGCTGGTGATCGGCGTGGCCCTCTATCGCACCCTGACCTACAAGCCGCCCGGCGAGGTGGCCGGCAATGACGTGCGCGTGGCGCCGGCCGTGCCGGTGGACCTGGCTCTGGCCGCTCAGCACCTGTCGCAGGCGGTGCAGATCCAGACGGTCAGTCACCAGAACCTCGCCGACGACCAGCCCGACGAATGGCGCAAGCTGCACGATTTCCTGGCCGCGACCTATCCGGCCGCCCACGCCGCCATGACCCGCGAGATCGTCGGCAAGAACACGCTGGTCTACACCTGGAAGGGCTCCGACCCGTCGCTTAGCCCCATCATCCTGATGGCCCACCAGGACGTGGTGCCGGTGACCGCCGGCTCCGAGGGCGACTGGAAGCATCCGCCGTTCTCCGGCGCCATCGCCGACGGCGCGGTCTGGGGCCGCGGCTCCATCGACGACAAGGGCAACCTGATCACGCTCTTCGAAGGCGCCGACGCCCTGGCCAAGCAGGGCTTCAAGCCCAGGCGCACCGTGATTATCGTCTCCGGCGAGGACGAGGAGACCCACGGGACCGGCGCCCAGGCCGCCGCGGCGCTGCTGAAATCCCGCGGGATCAAGGCGCAGTTCGTGGTCGACGAGGGCCTGCCGGTGATCTCCGACAACCCGGTGACCGGCGGCCGCCTGGCCCTGATCGGCACGGCGGAGAAGGGCTATGCAACGATGGCCGTCACCGCCAAGGCCGAAGGCGGCCACTCCTCGGCCCCGCCGGCCGACGGCGGCGGCGTGGTCACCCTGGCGCGCGCCATCACCGCCATCACCGACCACGGCTTCCCTATGGACTTCCGCGGGCCGGGCGCGGCCATGCTGCAGACGATCGCGGTCAAGGCCCCGTTCGCGGTGCGGATGGCGGTGGCCAATCCGTGGCTCTTCAAGCCGCTCTTGATCAAGCAGATGGGGGCCACCCCGTCCGGCGCGGCCATGCTGCACACCACCATCGCGCCGACCATGCTGAAGGGCAGCCCCAAGGAGAACGTCCTGCCGCAGGACGCCACCTCCTGGATCAACTACCGGATCGAGCCTGGCGACACCTCCGCCTCGGTGATGGCGCGGGCCAGGGCGGCGGTGGCCAGGCTGCCGGTGACGCTGGCCTGGGTGGACCGGCCGTCCGAGCCCTCGCCGGTGTCGTCAACGGAGTCGCCCGGCTGGAAGGTGCTCTCCGCCGTCGCCCGCCAGGTGACCGGTGCGCCGGTGGCGCCGAGCCTGGTCACCGCCGGCACCGACAGCCGCTACCTGCAGCCGGTCTCCACCGACGTCTACCGCTTCCAGGCCATGGACCTTGGCCTGAAGGACGTGGAGATGATCCACGGCACCAACGAGCACCTGACGCTCGCCAACCTGAAGCAGTGCGTGCAGTTCTACGCCCGCCTGATCGCCACGGCGGCGGGTTAGATATTGATATTCCTCCCCATTTAGTCGGCTTGTAGAAGCCCTCCTCCTCGATGGAGGAGGGTTGGGTGGTGGTGTGGCCGCTGAGCTGAAGCGCCAGGCTCCAAAGGCGTCAGCGCCCAACGGGGCCCTTCGCCCCATCGGATAGCGCGCACCACCATCCCGGCCTTCCTCCATCGAGGAGGAAGGAGATCGGAAGGAAATCGCCCCGGCAATGAAGCTCGAACCGCTCTAGGCGATGCGCGTGCGCAGGCGGCCCTCGTAGTCGCGCTTACCGATCGGCACGCCGTTGGTGCGCAGGATGGCGTAGGCGGTGGTGGCGTGGAAATGGAAGTTGGGCATCACCCACGACAGGATGAAGCTCTCCGAGGTGAAGGCGAGCCGGCGCGGGCCGATCTGCAGGTCCAGGTCCCTGCCCGCCCAGCTATTGACCTCGTCGGGCGTCAGCGCGCCAAGCGCCCTTTCCGTCTCGCGGGTCATGGCCTGCAGCTCGGCGAAGGGGACCACCCCGCGCAGGGCCGGCGGGGCGAAGACGCCGGTCCTCACCGCCTCCAGCGCCGAGAACGAATGGTGCGACACGCATTCCACGTGGAAATGGAACGCCGCCATGTCGAAGAACAGGCGCTCGGTCACCAGGTCTTCGAGATCCGGCCCGCGCGCGGTGGCGTACTCGGCGGCGCGGTCGAGGCAATTGGCGATGGCGCTGACCGTCTGCAGGAAGCTCGCAGCACTGATGTCGTAGAATGAGATGGCCATCGAAGTTCCCTCGACCTTTAGACGCCGTTACTGGCATGCGGACTATAGGGTTGTCCGGCCTGACGCAGGGATTCGGCGAGCGCCCCCTTGCGGACCGGCTCCCGGCGACGCACGTTCCGGGCACGCTTTTCCACGAGGACTACATGCGCGACATCTACACGAGCTGGCTGGACGACGAAGACGGCGAGGAAGACGAGGAAAAGGGCCGCCAGCCCGACATGCCGATGACCGCGGGGCCCGTGCAGAACGCGCTCTTCAAGTCGCGCACCGTCCTGATCTTCGGCGAGATCGACATGCGGCTGGCCGAGCGGGTCACCGCCCAGATCACCGCCTTCTCATCCGAGAACGACAAGCCGATCCGGGTGATCATCAATTCGCCGGGCGGCCACGTGGAAAGCGGCGACACCATCCACGACATGATCCGCTTCTGCGGCGTCGAGGTGAAGATGATCGGCACCGGCTGGGTGTCCAGCGCCGGCGCGACGATCTTCCTGGGCGCCAAGAAGGAAAACCGCCTCTGCCTGCCCAACACCCGCTTCCTGCTGCACCAGCCGGCCGGCGGCATGCGCGGCCAGGCCAGCGACATCCAGATCGAGGCCGAGCAGATCATCAAGATGCGCGACCGGGTGAACCGGATGATCGCCAAGGAAACCGGCCAGACCATCGAGCGCATCGTCAAGGACACCCAGCGGAACTTCTGGATGAGCGCCGAAGAAGCCAAGGACTACGGCCTGGTCTCGCGGATCATCCACGACACGACTGAGGTGTGATCAAGAACCCCGCCGGTCTGAAGGAACTGCTTTCGGCGATCCCATCGCTGCTAGCGGTTCTTGTCTCAGTGTTCGCACCGAATGCGGTGATCGGCTTCTATCGCTGGCTTCGGATGCCGCGGATTGAGCAACTGACGCCGGGCCTAGTGCGAGGCATGGGTGTCGTCGGACTGACGATGTTGGCGATGATGATCGTATTGGTCGCCATATCGGATCCCGTTCCATGAGCCGTCCCTGGTGGCAGGGCGCGGTCCTCTATCACGTCTACGTTCGCAGCTTCTTCGACAGCGACGGCGACGGCCAGGGCGACCTGGCCGGCGTCGCGGCCAAGCTGGACTATATCCAGAGCCTGGGCGTCGACGGGATCTGGCTCTCGCCCATCCATCCCTCGCCCAGCCGCGACTGGGGCTACGACATCGCCGACTATGACGGCGTGCAGGGCGACTACGGCGCGCCGGAAGACTTCCAGCGCCTGCTGGACGTCGCCCACGCCCGAGGCTTGAGGATCGTGCTGGACGAGGTGCTGAGCCACACCTCCGACGAGCACCCCTGGTTCATCGAAAGCCTGACCGGCGGCGCCGATGGGCCCAAGGCCGACTGGTATGTCTGGGCCGACCCCGCCGCGGACGGCACGGCGCCCAACAACTGGCTCTCGGTGTTCGGCGGCCCGGCCTGGGCCTACCAGCCGGCGCGGCGGCAGCACTACCATCATAAATTCCTGCGCCAGCAGCCGAAGCTCAACTGGCGCAACGACGACGCCCGCGAGGCCGCGCTCTCCGTCCTCGATCACTGGCTCGCCAAGGGCGTCGACGGCTTCCGCCTCGACGTGGCCGGCACCTTCCTCCACGACGCGGCGCTGACCGACAATCCGCCCGTTCCGATGGCGGAGCGGACCCGCTACGACTGGTCCCACGCCGGCAACCTGCAGCGGCACTTCTTCGACTCCAACCTGCCGGAGAATGTCGAGACCCTGGAGGTCATCCGCCGCCGCGTCGAAACGCACGGCGACCGTTTCGTCTTCGGCGAGTTCTCCGAGGAAGAGGAACGCTGCGGCGCCTACCTCTCGCCCGACGAAGGCCTGCACTCGGCCTACACCTTCGTCCTTCTACTGGCCCGCAACCTCACCCCGCAGTTCATCAAGGACCACTACGCGACGCTGAGCCGCTTTCCGGCGCACTGGCCGACCATCAGCTTTTCAAACCACGACGTGGCGCGCACGGTCAGCCGCTTCGGTGGCGAAGACGCCTCGCCGGAGCTGGCCAGGCTGCTCTTCGCCCTGCTGCTCAGCCTCAAGGGCACCATCCTGATCTATCAGGGCGAGGAGCTTGGCCTGCCACAGGCGAGCCTCCGCCGCGACCAGCTCCGCGATCCGGTGGGCGACCTCTACTGGCCCTATTCCGGCGGCCGTGACGGCTGCCGCACGCCGATGCCCTGGGCGCCCGGCCCGGCGCTCGGCTTCACCACCGGGATGCCTTGGCTGCCCGCCGCCGCCGAGCACGCGGACCTCACCGTCGCCGCCCAGAACGACGACCCGGACTCCACCCTGGCCTTCGCCCGCGAGATGATCGAGTTCCGCAAGGACTCGCCCGCCATGACGCTCGGCGACCTCAGCTTCCTCGACGCCCCCGATCCGGTTCTGGCCTTCGTCCGGCGAGAGGGCGACAACGCCATCGCCTGCCTGTTCAACCTCAGCGCCGAGCCCAAGTTCGTCGACGCCCCCGAACTGGCCGGCGCGACCCTGCTGGATACCCGCGCCGGCGACGCCGACCTGCGAGGCGGCTCCATCGGGCTTTCCGGCTATGCGGCGGCCTTCCTCAAGCTCCAGCCGGGTCATCCCGGTTTCGCGGCACGCGAAGACCGGGACCCATAGACTCCACCGCCCGAAACAACTCGCGGCGTCGCCGCCACGAGCTTTCTGCGCCTCGGCGTCTATGGGTCCCGGACATGCCGCTTCGCGCCATTCCGGGATGGCTCGCGAGGGAATTCCCCTAGCGGCCGGCCTTCAGCGTGAAGAAGACGGTGTTGCCGGTCACGGGGTCGGCGTCGGTCCAGCGCTCGCCGGCATGGTGGCCAAGAACGGCGTTGCAATAGCGTGTGGCGCGATCCGGGCCGAGGGCGGGTTTGTCGGCCTTGGCGCACACCTTGCCCTGCTCGATGCTCCAGGCGCCGTGGACCTCGCCGTCGGAGCCGGTCTCCCGGTAGGTGTGATCGGGGGCGAAGTAGCGCTTGGCGCTCCAATCGCCAGCCGGGACGTCGATCTCCAGCGTGCCCGCGAAGAGATCGCGCATCGTCGTGGCCTCGTCGGCCGCCGGAGCGACCCGCGCCTGGGCCCCGCCCACAAGGACGGCCATCGCCAAGACGCCCATCAGGATGCTTTTCATCGCGATCCTCCTCTCGCTGCCGGCGCAAGATAACGGGGGTCTGTTTGCCGCCTTAGTGAAATCGGCCGATCTTCGAGTTCAATGGGATCGAAGGCGCGAGGCTTCCGCGCAAGCCCGACCCGGCTTAGAACCGCTCCCATGGCCGATGACGCGACCCGGACCGCCCCCAAGGCCACACGACCGGCCGAGGCCAAGTTCGGCCAGGGCTTCCTGACCGACATCTGGTATTTCGCGGCGCTCTCCAGCGACCTGAAGCCCGGCAAGCTAGCCCGCCACGAATTGCTGGGTGAACCGGTGCTGCTGGGCCGGTCCCAGGAGGGCGAACTCTTCGCCCTGCGAGACATCTGTCCGCACCGCGCCGCGCCGCTTTCGGCCGGCAAGTTCCATAGGGAAACCTCGGGCGAGACCACGGTGGAGTGCCCCTATCACGGCTGGCGGTTCCGGGCCGACGGCGCCTGCGCGGCGATCCCCTCGCTGGTCGATGACCAGGCGATGGACGTCAGCCGCATCCGCGTGCGCCGCTATCCCATCGCCGAGAGCCAGGGCCTGGTCTTCGTGTGGGTGTCCTCCGATCCCCGCGGCTTGGCCGAACCCACCGAGCCGCCGCCGGTCTTCGAAGGCGTGGTGGGCGGCGGGCCCAAGCTGGTCGACCGCATGGATTTCGAGGCCCACATCGACCACGCGGTGGTCGGCCTGATGGACCCGGCGCACGGCCCCTACGTCCACCAGCAATGGTGGTGGCGATCGCGGCAGAGCCAGCACGAGAAGGCCAAACGGTTCGAGCCCCGCGACGCCGGCTTCGCCATGGTCCGCCACGAGCCGTCGAAGAACTCCCGCGCCTACGCCATCCTGGGCGGCGAGCCCCTGACCGAGATCACCTTCCGCATTCCAGGCATGCGCTGGGAGCATGTGACGGTCGGAAAGCGCCAGGTCCTGTCGCTCACCTGCCTGACGCCGCTCAACGACAAGGCCACCCGGATCACCCAGATCGTCTGGTCCGACCACCCGGCGTTTGTTTTCCTCAAGCCGTTCATCGCCGCCGGCGCGCGGGTCTTCCTGCGGCAGGACGGCGACATGGTGAACCTGCAGAACCAGGGGCTGAAGTACGACCCGTCCCTGCTGTGGATCGACGACGCCGACCGCCAGGCCAAGTGGTACCAGCAGCTCAAGCGCGAATGGACCGCCAGCCGCCGGGAGGGCCGCCCCTTCAGGAACCCCGTCGAGGCCATGACGCTTCGCTGGCGCAGTTAGGTCACAAATCAAACACCGCCCCCGCAGAGCTTGACCTTGGGCAGTCTTGGGGTGGGCCTCAACGGGGGTTGAGGCTTGAGGAAGCGTCGCAGCGCCGCGGTCTTCGCGGCGTCCCTGCTTGTCCATATCGCCCTGTTCGGCGCGTGGTTCGCCACGCATCCGGCGGGCTGGTTCGTCGAGCCGGCGACCATGCAGATCGAGCTGATTGGCCCTGCGCCCCGCGCCAAGCCGCCGCCGAAGCCGGCGCGCGCCGCACCGCCCCTCCGCCTGCATCCCGCGAAGCCGGCGACGCCGCCCAGCCTGGCCCCGCTGATCGCCCCGACGCCGCCGGCCGGCCCGCAGGGCTTCACCGACGAGGAACTGCTGGCCGGTCCCAGGCCCTCGGTCGAGCAGCTCCGCGACGGCCCTGTCCGCAATTCGGCGATCCGCGACGGGCCACCCCCCTTGCCCTGCAAGCCTGCCGACCAGCGCACGGCGCACGATCCCGCGCCGCCCTGCCCGGTCTTCAAGGAAACCGCCGAGATGCGCGCCAGGCGTGAGGTCAACGCCTACAGGGACCGCTACGGTCCAGCCGGCGCGCCATCGGCCAACGACTATCCGAGCCTGCGCTGCGTCTTCGCCCACACCCACTGCGGTCCCGCCGACCCGACCATGGACCCGCTGCACCCGCCGCCCCGGTGAAGCCTTGAGGCGAGGCCGTGCGCCCCCTAGGCTCGCATCCATGGCCAGCTTCACTCACGACGGCGTCAAGATCGCCTACGACGACCTCGAGCCCGCCGGACCGCCCGAGCGGACCGTGGTGCTGATCCACGGCTTTGCCTCCAACCGCGTCGAGGGCTGGAAGCGCACCGGCTGGTACGCCGCCTTCGAGCGCCGGCACATGCGGGTGATCGCGCTGGACCAGCGCGGCCATGGCGAGAGCACCAAGCTCTACGACCCGCAAGCCTACGCCCGCGAGGCCCTGGCGGGCGACGTGGCGGCGCTGATGGACCACCTGGGCGTCCGCCGCGCCGACGCCTTCGGCTATTCCATGGGGACGCGCACCGCCCTGCAACTGGCCCTGGACGCGCCCGACCGAGTGACCAATCTGATCCTGGGCGGCATCGGCGAGAAGCTCCTACAACCCTCGCCCGCCGACCGCAGCACGGTGATGGCCGACGCCATGCTCGCCGAAGACCCCGCGACGATCGCCAACGGGATGCTGAGGTCCTTCCGCCAGTTCGCCGACGAGCAGGGCGAGGACCGCAAGGCGCTGGCCGCCGTGGTCCAGGTCCAAAACCCGCCGCTGGACCAGGACGCCATGCGCCGCCTGCCGATGCCGGTGCTGGTGGTGGCCGGGCGCGGCGACGAGGGCGCCGGCGACCCGGAGGGCCTGGCGAGCGTCTTCCCCGCCGGCCACGCCGTCTGGGTTCCCGGCTGCGACCACTTCTCGGCCATCCCGCACGCGCTCACCAAGGCCGCGGTCTTCGACTTCCTCGACGGCCTGATGGACGACGACTTCCCGCCGTTCGAGTAGCGCATGGCCAATCTCGAAAAGGACATCGCCGAACAGGTCCTGGCCGCCAGCGGCCTCAGCCCCGCCAAACTCGGCCTGCGCTTCGACCGGGTGGTCGGCCGCGTGCTCGGCGACCTGCGGACCTTCACCGAGGGCGCCGTGCCGGAAGGCGTGACGGTGCTGGTCACGATCTCCGCGCCGATCCGTGTGCCAGCGAAGACGGCCGAGGCGCTTCGGGCGAGGATCGGAGCCTTGCTGGCGGGCGGCTTGAGGTCGCAGGACGCGGCGGACACAATCCACGGTAACCAGGTGCGGCTGCGGCTGGCTCGGCATCCGACGACCTCGGGGCCAAAGCTGATCGGCTTCGTACACAATCCGGACAGCGATCCAGGCCGGCTGCTCGACCACGCCGAACGTTGGCTACGCTCCTGAGTCCCGTCGCGAGAGCGCCATCAGGCGCTTCCCCGCCTTAAATCTCATGGTAGATGCGAGCCTTCCGGTCTCGGCAAGTCAAGGTCGCGCTCTTCGGCGCGCCGCTCCGCGGCCGGCCTTTGGCCAGTCCTTGAGTTGCCGAGCCCGGAAGGCAAACTGGCCGCCATGAGATCTATGGCTCAGTCTGTCCGACGGACGCGTTCCTACTGATGGACCTTGGCCGAAGGCGGAGAGAAGGCTACCGCGCCGGCCCCAAATTATACGCCCCGCCCTTCTCCAGCGACGCCTGATAGGCCGGGCGGGCCTGGAAGCGTTCCACCCAGCCCTTGATGTTCGGGTACTTGTCCTGCTGGCCCATGGCGCGGGCCACCTCGCCGACAAAGCTCATCTGGATGTCGGCCCCGCTGAGCTCCTGGCCCATCAGCCAGTCGCGGCCGGCCAGCGCGCCGTCGACGTAGCTCAGGTGGTTGGCCATCTCGCTCTGGATGCGCGGCTGCAGCGGCGCGCCGGCCTCACCCAGGCGGCCGGTGTACATGTTGAGCATCAAGGGCAGCATGGCCGACCCTTCGGCGTAGTGCAGCCACTCGTTGTACTGTTCCGACGCCTTCTCGCCGGCCGGGGCGCCGAGTTTGCCCTTGCCGTACTTGCGCAGGATGTAGTCCACGATGGCGCCGGACTCGGCGATGGTGATGTTCCCGTCAGTGATGACAGGCGACTTGCCCAGTGGATGCACCGCCTTCAACTCCGGCGGCGCGAGCCGGGTGGCGGCGTCGCGCTGGTAGTGCTTGATCTCATAGGGGACGCCCAGCTCCTCCAGCAGCCACAGGATGCGTTGCGAGCGGGAGTCGTTGAGGTGGTGGACGACGAGCATGGGCGGTCCTCTTGCTTTTTGTGGACCGCAGCAAAGCCGTCTGGCGCGACGCAAAGCAAGCATCGCCTATAGTCGGCCTCGATGACGCTGATCCTGCCCGACCTGATCGACCTTCTCGACCGCGCCGGCCGCGAGGCCGAGGTGCTGGTCGCCGAGTTGCAGGACGCCGTCGCCGCGCAGGTCCGAAAGGAGGGACGCCTCGACCGAGCGGCGCTGGACGCCGAGCAGCACGCCGCTCATGGCCTGGCCTGGGCGGCGGCCTATGCCGAGACCTTGCGCCAGACCGCCCACTGGGCCCGGGCGCTGGCCGCCGAGGAAAAGTTCGGCGAGGCCGAAGCCCTGCCGGCGCAACTGCTGGCCCACGAATATCTGAGCCAACTGGCGGGCGGCCTGCCGATGAACCAGGGCGAGATGTTCCGCCCCGCCGACGTCGGCGTCTCGGCCCACCGCCTGGCCCCGGTGATCGGAGCCCTGGCGCCCGGCGCCTCGCAGGCCGTCAAGGTGCGCATCGTCGAACTGCTCGACCAGGCGCGTGGTCACGCTTCGCTGGAGGCCAGCGGCCTCGACGAGACCCTGGAGGCGATCCGCGACCAGTTCACCGCCTTTACCGCCGAGAAGATCGCCCCCTTCGCCCACGGCTGGCACCTGCGCGACGAACTGATCCCGCTCGAACTTTTGGAGGAGATGGGCGCGCTTGGTGTCTTTGGCCTGACCGCGCCGGAGGCCTGGGGCGGCTCAGGGCTCGGTAAGGTCGCCATGTGCGTGGTCACCGAGGCGCTGTCGCGGGGCTACATCGGAACCGGGTCGCTGGGCACCCGCTCGGAGATCGCCGCCGAACTGCTGATCGCGCACGGCGCCGCCGACCAGAAGGCCCGCTTCCTGCCGGGCGTCACCTCCGGCGCCATCGTCCCCACCGCCGTCTTCACCGAGCCGGAAGCCGGCTCCGACCTGGGCTCCCTGCGCACCCGCGCGGTGCGCGACGGCGAGGTCTGGCGGGTGACCGGCGCCAAGACCTGGATCACCCACGCCGCCCGCGCCGACCTGATGACGCTCTTGGTCCGCACCGATCCGAACGTGAAGGACCATCGCGGCCTCTCCATGTTCCTGGCGGAAAAGCCGCGCGGGACCGCCGCCGATCCGTTCCCCGCGCCCGGCATGGGCGGCGGCGAGATCGGGGTCATCGGCTATCGCGGCATGAAGGAATACGAGATCGCCTTCGACGGCTTCGAGGTCGCCCACGCCAATCTGCTGGGTGGGCAGGAGGGCCAGGGTTTCGTCCAGCTCATGGCCACCTTCGAGTCCGCCCGCATTCAGACCGCCGCCCGCGCCATCGGCGTCGCCCAGAACGCGCTGGACCTCGCCCTGGACTACGCGCTGCAGCGGCGCCAGTTCGGGGAGCCGCTGGCCGCCTTCCCACGCGTCGCCAACAAGCTCGCCATGATGGCCGCCGAGCTCCTGGGCGCGCGGCGCCTGGCCTGGTTCGCCGCGCAGGCCAAGGACGCTGGGCGCCGCTGCGACCTGGAGGCCGGCATGGCCAAGCTCACCGCCGCCCGTATCGCCTGGGCCGCCGCCGACAATGCCGTGCAGATCCACGGCGGCACGGGCTTCGCGGTGGAACAGCCGGTCAGCCGCGTTCTGGCCGACGCCCGCATCCTCAACATCTTCGAAGGCGCCGGCGAGATCCAGGCGCAGGTGATCGCGCGGCGATTGCTGGACGGGGCGAACTAGCGGCGCCGCAACGTATCTCCCCGTCGGTCGTTTGGAGGCCCGACGCGAACTCGCGCCCCCATTCGCCGTAACCGGCAGGAGACCAGACCATGCTTCGCAAGACTCTCTTCGCCTCGCTCATCGCTTCGAGCGCCCTCGCCGCCGTCCTCGCCCAGCCCGCGTCGGCGGCCAGCACCAGCGACCGCGCCCGCGAGGCCATCGCCGCCGCCGAGGCCAAGCTGCACACCGCCCAGAACCTCGGCGCCACCGCCGACGCGCCGCGCGACACCGCCGACGCCCAGGCCGCGCTCGCCAGCGCCAGGGAAGACTTCTCCCACGGCGACCGCGAGGTGGCGATCCGCGAGGCTATCCGCGCCTCGGCGCTGGCCGACACCGCCATCGGCATGGCCCAGCAGCACCACAACGCCGCCCTCGCCGCCGCCCGCGACGACCAGCGGGCGACCGTCGAGTCGGCCCGCGACCAGATCGCCGCCGCCCAGCAGCGGGCCGACGCCGCGCAGGACCAGACGGCCGCCGTTCAGCAGCAGGCCGACGCGGCCAAACAGGAAGCCGCCGCCGCCGACGCCCGCGCTCAGGCGGCGCAGCAGGCCGCAGCCTCTTCGGCTGCGGATGCGGCCGCCGCGCGCGACGCCGCGGCCCAGGCCGCCGCCCAGCCGCCGCCCGCGCCTGCGCCGCAGGTCGAGACCACCATCACCACGCACAAGAGCGCGGGCGGCGTCCATCACCCCGTGACGCACACAAGGACCGTGACCCACACCACCACGCCACACGCGGCGACGCCTTCGTCCTCGGAGGAGGTGACCGCGACCACCAAGGTGACGCCACAGTAGCTGGTGATGAGAGTCTGAGGGGACCTCGCGTCCCCTAGGCTCGCGGCGTGAACCCCGCCGCGATCAGGCCGATCTGGCGATCCATCGCCTCGGTCATGGTCGCCGCGTCGGCGTCTTCCCAGGCCGCCAGGCGGTAGATCCAGGCATAGGCCGCCACCAGCAGGTGCACGACCTCCTGGTAGTCAACGTCTGGGCAGACGTCGCCCTCGGCAACGCCCTTCTCCAGGCATTCGCGCATGATCTCCTGCAGCCGGGGCGTGCGGCCCATCGGCTTGGCCGAGGGCGGGAGCGTCCAGTCGTAGGCCGAGGCGATGTGGGCCAGGAACAGCCGGGTGTGCCGCACCTCGAAGGCGAAGTGGATGGCGAACATGGTCCGCAGGCGGTCAAGCGTCGAGCCGCGCAGGTGCGGCATCACCCGGTCGAGCTCGGCGTAGAGCCCGTCCAGCCGGTCCTGCATCACCTGGCTGAGGATCTCGCCCTTGGAGGCGAAGGTGGTGAAGACGCTGCCCACCGAGACGTCGGCGTGGCGGGCGATCTCGCGGATCGTGGTGCCCTGGTAGCCCTGGGTGTCGAACAGTTCGCGCGCCGCCTGGATCACCCGGTTGCGGGTGGCTTCCTTGCGGCTCTGGCGAAGGCCCGCGGGGGCCGCGGCAAGCGGCGGCGCCGAGGCGCCGCCCGCCGGATCGTTGGCGACGGAGAGGTCAGGTGGCGTGGTCATGCCTACTCAGACGTCGCCGACAGCCTAGCTCCTCCGAGCGCCCGCCAGCAGGATGCGGATCTGCTCGCGCGAACGCGTGTGCAGGGCGTCCAGCGACCAGCCCTGGAAGATCGCCTGGTCGTAGTTGGAGAGGTAGGCGTCGAACAGCATCTGGGTGCGCAGCGGCTCGGCGGCGTCGGCGATCAGTTCGCCACTCTGTTCGCCACGGGTCAACTGCTCGGCGAACAGGCTGAGCAGCGCCTGCACCGGCGGAGCGTTGCGCAGCGCCGGACCGTCTTCCGGCGACCAGCCGACGCTGAACGCCGCGCGGGCCAGGGGCAGCTGGGTCTGGTAGAATTTGTAGCCGGCGTTGAAGATCTTCACGAGCGCGTCCTCGACGCCGTTGCCGGTGGCCGCCGCTTCGGTCATGGCCTCGGCGAGCGCGGTCATGTCGGTCAGCATGATTTCGCGGAACAGGTCGGACTTGTCGGTGAAGTTGGCGAACACCGCGCCGGTGGACATGCCAGCGGCCGCGGCGATGTCGCGGATCGTGGCGCCTTCATAGCCCTGTTCGCTGAACAGGCGCCGCGCGGCGGCCAGCACCTTGGCGCGGGTCTGCTGCTTGGCGAGCGCCCGGCGCGTGGGGGCCTTCACCGGGGTGTCATCGACGGCTTGTATCTGGGAGTGCATCATGGGGGGTTCTTGACGGACGAGCCGTCCTCTCTGGTCTTGTTCACTGCGGCGCGTGCGTCCAGACACGGCTCGATGAACACGTTCACATATCGGGTTACTCGATAAAAAGCGTGATTCTACGCGATCGAGCAACTCCGAGTTGGCTGGACGCTGCGGGCGGACATTATGGATCCCGTATGCGCCCCGAGTTGGGCTAAAATTCGGCCCGTCAACGAATTGGGCTCGTTGAACACGCTCACCAACGGTGGGGGAAGCCGCCGCATAGCCTGCTTGACGGTGGTTCGCAAGCCCGAGCTGGCCTAAACTCCGTACATGGACATCTTCAGCTACCTCATTCCGATCTCGCTGTTCGCCGTCGTCGCCGTGCTGGCCACGGGAATCTACGCCCTGTTCCGGGGCGGCGATTTTGGGCGTTCCTACTCCAACAAGCTGATGCGCCTGCGAGTGGTTATGCAGGCCGTGGCCATCGCCGTGCTGGTGGGCGCGTTCTGGTGGCGGGGGCGGCACTGACCGGCCGATGGTCACCCTGAACCGCATCTACACCCGCACCGGCGACGCCGGGACCACGCGGCTCGCCACCGGCCAGAGCGTCAGCAAGGCCGACCTGCGCGTCGAGGCCTATGGCGCGGTTGACGAGACCAACGCCTGCATCGGCTTGGCGCGGGTCCATGCGTCCGGCGACTTCGACGCCCTGCTGGCGCGCATTCAAAACGAGCTCTTTGACCTCGGCGCCGATCTCTCGACGCCGGCCAAGGCCGACGAGACGGAGGGATCGAAGCTGCGGATTCTCGACGGCCAAGTGGACCGGCTGGAGAGCGAGATCGATGCGCTGAACGCCGAGTTGCCGCCGCTCGCCTCCTTCGTGCTGCCGGGCGGGACCCCAGCGGCGGCGGCCCTGCACCTGGCCCGCACCGTCTGCCGCCGCGCCGAACGCGAGGCCGTGCGCCTGACCGAAGCCGGCGAGCCGGTCAGCGCGCCGGCCATGCACTACCTCAACCGCCTCTCCGACCTGCTGTTCGTCGCCGCTCGCTACGCTAACGACAAGGGCGCCACGGAAGTCTTCTGGCAGTCCGGCGCGACAAGGTAGGTTCGTCCACGAACCACACGAACCACACCAACCTGGGGCGTGCTTCCGAGACTCCGCGCAGCGGAGGCTCAGTCAGATTCAAACCACGGTCATTTCTTAGCTGAAGGCGCCCGCTCCGCGGGTCTATCCCAACTCGAACCCGTTCGTGTGGTTCGTGTGGTTCGTGGACGACCCTTCTAGGGCTTCGGCGCAGGCGCAGACGCCGGGGCGGCGGGCGCTGGGGGCGGCAGGCGGCCGATGGCGGCCAGGGCCGCGTCGCGGGCCTTCTTGTCGGTGATGAGTCGGCCGGTGAGGTCGGAGGTCAGGATCGGCTGGGCGCAGGTGCGGGTATAGCCGTCCCACCATTTGTGCGCCTGCGTGCAGGCCTCCTGCGGCCGCGACCAGCCGAAGGTCCACACCAGGATGCCGACATTGGCGACGGCGAAGACGCCGACGAAGATCCACTTCAGGCGATTATAGGTCCTGCGGATGCGATGATAGGCATTGTTCATGGATGTAATATTAGGCCACCGGACGCCGCGCTGGCTAGCCGCGCCTTGGTTTCGGCCCGCGCAAATCGCCGCGCTGCCGTAACGGCGCCCCCCAAAGGCAAACACGCGGCGTGGTTTGCAAACCGCGCCGGAACCGCTATTGCCCCGCACGACCCATTTTCCCCGAAGCAAATTTGAGGCGCTAGCAACCCATGAAGGTGTTGGTCCCGGTCAAGCGGGTGATCGACTACAACGTCAAGGCCCGGGTGAAGCCCGACCAGACGGGCGTCGACCTCGCCAATGTGAAGATGTCGATGAATCCCTTCTGCGAGATCGCGGTCGAAGAGGCCGTGCGCCTGAAGGAAAAGGGCGTCGCCACCGAAGTCGTCGCCGTCTCCATCGGCCCGGCCCAGGCGCAGGAGACCCTGCGCACGGCGCTGGCCATGGGCGCCGATCGCGCGATCCTGGTGCAGACCTCCGACGACCTGGAGCCGCTGGCCGTCGCCAAGGTGCTGAAGGCCATTATCGGCAAGGAAAACCCCGACCTGGTGGTCATGGGCAAGCAGGCCATCGACGGCGACAACAACGCCACCGGCCAGATGCTGGCGACCTTGCTCGATTGGCCGCAGGCGACCTTTGCCTCGGCCCTGGAAGTCTCCGGCAACAAGGCCAAGGTGACCCGCGAGGTCGACGGCGGCCTGCAGACCATCGAGATCGACCTGCCGGGCGTGGTCACCGCCGACCTGCGCCTCAACGAGCCGCGCTACGCGAGCCTGCCCAACATCATGAAGGCCAAGAAGAAGGAGCTCGCGGTCGAGGAGCTCGCCTCTCTGGGCGTCGACACCGCGCCGCGCCTGAAGGTGGTCAAGGTCACCGAGCCGCCGAAGCGCGCCGGCGGCATCAAGGTGGAAACCGCCGCCGACCTCGTCTCCAAGCTCAAGACCGAAGCGGGGGTGCTCTGATGGCCGTTCTCGTCATCGCCGACCACGACAATGCGACGCTGAAGGACAACACCGAAAAGACGGTGACCGCGGCGCTGAAGCTCTCCAGCGACGTGGATGTTCTCGTCGCCGGCAAGGGCTGCAAGGCCGTCGCCGACGCCGCCGCCAAGATCACCGGCGTGCGCAAGGTGCTGCTGGCCGAAAGCGACGAGCTGGGCGAGGGCTTGGCCGAGAGCATGGAGGCCCTCGTGGTGCCGCTGATGTCGGGCTACGACGCGGTGCTGACGCCCGCCACCAGCCAGGGCAAGAACTTCAGCCCCCGCATCGCGGCCAAGCTGGACGTGGCGCAGATCTCCGAGATCGTCGACGTGGTCGACGGCAACACCTTCGTGCGGCCGATCTACGCCGGCAACGCGCTGGAGACGGTGACGTCCTCCGACGCCAAGAAGGTGATCACCGTGCGCCCCACCGTCTTCAAGGCGGCGGCGGACGGCGGCTCGGCCAAGGTGGAGACCATCCCGGCGCCGGCCAAGCCCGCCAAGACCCATTTCGTGGACCAGAAGCTGGTGAAGTCGGCCCGGCCCGAGCTTTCCGGCGCCAAGATCGTGGTCTCCGGCGGCCGCGCCATGGGCTCGGCCGAAGAGTTCCAGCGGGTCATCGACCCCTTGGCCGACAAGCTCGGGGCCGCCGTCGGCGCCTCCCGCGCCGCGGTCGACGCTGGCTACGCCCCCAACGACTACCAGGTCGGCCAGACCGGCAAGGTGGTGGCGCCAGAGCTCTACATCGCCATCGGCATCTCGGGCGCCATCCAGCACCTGGCCGGCATGAAGGACTCCAAGGTGATCGTGGCGATCAACAAGGACGCCGACGCGCCGATCTTCCAGGTCGCCGACTATGGTCTGGTCGCCGACTACAAGACCGCCGTGCCGGAACTGATGGCGGCCCTGACCGCCGCGGGCAAATAGACCTCCGCCGCGGGTAAATAATTCCAACTCTCAACCGGGGGTTGGCGGATTTGGGGGCGGCGCCGCGAGGCGCCGCCCTTTACGTTTCAAGAACCGGGACCTGCCACGCTGCGGCGCAGCAAAAACTTGCGGCGGTACGGCGCCAGCATGTTAGAAACCCGACGGAATTCCGTGGCCGGCTCGTAACGGCCCCGCATCGAGGCATCGTTGAATGGTTCAGATTAAGTCGGTCGGCGTCATTGGCGCGGGCCAGATGGGCACCGGCATCGCCCATGTGGTGGCGCTCGGCGGCTACGACGTCCTGCTGCATGACGTGAGCGCCGAGCGGCTGGACGCCGGCATGGGGCTGATCGCCAAGAACATGACCCGCCAGGTTCATCGCGGGATCATCACCCAGGACGCCATGGACATCGGCATCGCCCGGATCAAGCCGGCGCCGGAGCTGCAGTCCATCGGCCAGACCGATCTGGCCATCGAAGCCGCCACCGAAAGCGAAGAGACCAAGAAGGCGATCTTCAAGGCGCTCGCGCCGCATATGTCGGATTCGATCCTGCTGGCCTCCAACACCTCCTCGATCTCGATCACCCGCCTGGCGGCCGCCACCGACCGCCCCGACCGGTTCATCGGCCTGCACTTCATGAACCCGGCGCCGCTCATGAAGCTGGTGGAGATCATCCGCGGCATCGCCACGGGCCCGGACACCTACGAGACCGCCGTCCAGTTCGCCCAGAGCCTGGGCAAGACCACCGCCAACGCCGAGGACTTCCCGGCCTTCATCGTCAACCGCGTGCTGGTGCCGATGATCAACGAGGCGATCTACACCCTCTACGAAGGCGTCGGCACGGTCGACGCCATCGACACCGCCATGAAGCTCGGCGCCAACCACCCCATGGGCCCGCTCGAACTGGGCGACTTCATCGGCCTCGACACGGTGCTCTCGATCATGAACGTGCTCTACGAGGGCCTGGCGGACAGCAAGTACCGCCCCTGCCCGCTGCTGGTGAAGTACGTGGAAGCCGGCTGGTTGGGCCGCAAGGCCGGGCGCGGGTTCTACGATTATCGGGGCGAGGTGCCGGTTCCGACGCGGTAGGGGCTTAACACTCAGCGTTAAGCGCCATCAGCCAATCTCTCTCAAGACCTAAATTCGATAGGTTAGGCGCGGAGAATAAGCCGGTGTGGTGGCGGGTTAGTCTAGCTGGTGTTTCCGTCGCGATTTCGCTCCTGGCGATCCTTCTGCGATTTGGCGTCATTGGCATCCAACTCGTCGCGGACCTCGGGGTCACGCCACCTAAGCCGAAAATGGTCGGAGACCTGTCCGTCGGAACTTTGATTCTAGCCGCCATCGTGATCGCTGGCGTGACACCGTTGACGCTGACCCTATTTCGTAAGCAGTCCTAGCCTCTCAGGCCGAAGGTGGATTGACGTCCCTCCGGACGGACCAAGCCATAGATTTCATGGGCCAGCATTCTACCTTCCGGACGTGAGATCTAAGGCGAGGCTCGCGCCGGGACCGCGCCAAACGGATTGGAGAAGCGTAGCATTCGCTCCATGCTGAAGCGTTCCCTCCCGATCCTCGCCGCCATGATCGCCGTCCTGCCGCTCATGGGTTGCGTTGCGGCGGAGATGGTCGCCGCCCCTGTGGTGGCGCCGGTGATGATCGCGGGTGACCTCTACAGCGGCCGCCGCGCGGGGCGGACGCCGGACTGGCGCACGCCCAAGCTCGATGCACTGAAGGCGCCGGGCCGCTATCGGGTCTTCACGGCGAGCAAACCGGCCACCGCCGCCGGCCAGCTCACCATCAACCCCGATCGCTCAATGGCGTGGAACGGCTTCGACTGCACCCTCACCGGGACCGCCCGGCCCGATCTCACCCGGCAGGCCCCGGGGGGCTGGCGGCCCGGCGAGGTCTACCAGGTCACCTCCGCCATCGGCGGTTGTTCACCGGCGGCGGGCGGACTGGTCTACCTCCAGGCGCGCCTGCATCTCGGCCCCGGCGTCAGCGCCCAGGATTTCCCGTTCGGAAACCATCTGACCCTGTCGCTCTGGTCCGCGCGCTGCTGCGGCATGGGCATGATCTCCATCGACTATCCGGCCTGGCCCGACTTCACCCGGGTGGAAGCGTACGCGGGCTGACGGTCCTCAACGGGCCATCGCCGCCTGCGCGATCGGCCGCATCAGCTCATAGCCCGCCTTGACCGGATGCACCCCGTCGCGGGTGAGCGCCGGTTTCATGCCGCCATCCGGGCCGGCCAGCACCAGGCCATAGTCCACGAAGCCTGCGCCCTGCGCTTTCGCGAAGCCGGCGATCCAGGCGTTCAGGTCGCGGATCTGCGCCGCCGGGTGGATCGCGGGGCGCCAGGAGATCACGCTGGCCGGCGGGATGGCGGCCAGGATCACCCCGATGTGCTGCGCCTTGGCGAGCGCGACCATGGCCCGCAGGTTGTTCTTCAGGTCCTCCGGCCGCTCGGGCCCGTTGTTGCCGGCCACGTCGTTGGTGCCGATCATGATGTGCACCGCCTTGGGGCGCAGGGCGATGACGTCCTGCTCGAAGCGCAGCAGGAGCTGGCTCGAGGTCTGGCCGCTGATCCCGCGGTTGACGATCCTGTCGTTGAAGAACTCCGGATCGGCCGCGCGCCACAGCTCGGTGATCGAGTCGCCCAGGAACACCACCCGCACGCCGCCCTGCTTCATCAGCCGCTCGTCCTCGGCGCGGAACCGGCAGAGGTCGGCGAAGTCGTTCTTCTCCCGCCAGGCGTCGAGTTTCGCCCGCTCCGGCGCGCTCGCCGCATAGGCGGCCATCACCTTGGGATCGGGCGTCGCGCCGGACACCAGGGCTTCGGCCAGCGCCACCTCCGCCTCAGACCGCCCAAAGCTGCCAGGTAGGCACGGCTGCTCCACCATGCCGATGGGGCCAGTCAGGGGCGGCGCCAGTGGCGGCGTTTGCGAGCGGGCCACGCCGCCCGCCAGGCTCGCGGCGGCGAGCGCGCCGACTAGCCAAATCCCGCTCGCCCGAGCAAGCCCGATCATTCAACTCTTCTCCCACGACGCCGATAGCGCTTGGGGATCGTCGGGCGGAAGGGTGGCGCGGGTCAAGCAGGCCGACTTGCCCCACCCGTCTCGGCTTCGCCTCGCCACCCTCCCCACAAGGGGGAGGGAAAACGCGAGTCCTACGGCTTCACCAGGGCGTCGTAGATCCACTGGCGGTTCTTGCGCTGGTATTCCATGGCGCGCTCGCGGTTCTGGATCATGAAGACCATGAAGAGGTCGTTCTTCGGGTCGACCCAGAACTCGGTTCCGGCGATGCCCCACCAGCTATAGGTGCCGTTCCCCGGCCGGGCCAGCTTGTCGTCGATGACCACCGAGCCGCCCAGGCCGAAGCCCACGCCAGGGCCGGGGAAGAACAGGCCGGCCTTGCGGATGGCCGGCGTGGTCTGGTCCTCGCGCATCTTGGCGACGCTCTCGGGCTTGAGGATGCGCACGCCTTTGTACTCGCCGTTGTTCTGCAGCATCAGGGCGAAGCGCAGGTAGTCCTCCGCGGTGGAGGAGATGCCGCCGCCGCCGGAGAACAGCACTGGCTTCTTGGTATAGTCGTAGAAGGGGTTGCCGAGGCCCGGCAGGTTGCTGGCGGCCAGGGGCTCGGCAAAGCGACCTTTGGCGCTGGCCGGTTGCCAGAAGCCGGTGTCGGTCATGCCCAAGGGGCCGGTCACCCGCTCCCTCACAGCGACGTCCAGGGTCTTGCCGCTGACCACCTCGACCACCGCGCCCAGGATGTCGATGGAGCGGCCGTAGTACCAGGCCGTGCCCGGCTCCGTGCGCAGCGGCAGCTTGGCGACGATCCTGGCGTAGTCGCGCAGCTTGACGTCCTCTCGGTTCTCGCCGCCGGCGTCCCAGGCCTTGGCGAGCGGGCTGGTGGGCTGGATGAAGCCGTAGATCAGGCCCGACGTATGGCTCATGAGATTGCGCACCAGCATCGGCCGGGTCGCGGGCCTGGTCGTGCCGTCGGGCTGCCAGACCACCAGATTGGCGTACTCCGGCAGGTATTTGGAGACTGGGGCGTCGAGGTCGAGCTTGCCCTGCTCGACCAGCGTCATGGCCGTCACCGCAACGATCGGCTTGGTCATGGAGAAGATGCGGAAGATCGTCTTGTCGGTGGGGACCGCCGTCTGGCCCGGCCCCTGGACCCCGAAGCCCTGTTGGTAGGCGACCTTGCCGTGGCGGCCGATCAACAGGTAGGCGCCGGCGAGCTTGCCCGCCGCCACGTCGGCCTTCAGCCCCTGCGTCGCCACGTCCAGCTTGGCCGGATCGAAGCCCAGGGAGGCCGGATCGGCCGGGACGATGGACGAGACCTTCGGGTCGGCGACGCCCTTCGGCGCGGCTGCGCCCGGCCCGCCGATCCCCAGCGCCAGCATCGCCGCCAAGGCAGCCGCCGTAACCGCGCGCCGGCGCGTAAACCTGTCGTCCATGGTGAAGCCTCCCCGTTTGCCGACTGATGGCGCCTTTACGGCCGCGCTGGCAATGCCGCTTTGCGCGCCTAGGCGGCGATGGCGTCCCGAACCTTGGCCGGCCTGGGGTTGGAGAACTCCAGCGTCCCGTCTTCGAGCTTGGCGTAACGCAGGCTCATCAGGTCCAGGGCGTAGTTCTGGTGCAGCCGCCACGGGGCCTTGGAGCCCTGCTTGGGGAACTTCGCCATGGCCCGCTGCACATAGCCCGAGGAGAAGTCGAGCCAGGGCTGGCGCTCGATCGTCGGGTCATCGTTGCGCGGGGTGACCTGGCGCAGGCCAGTCTTCCGCATGTGGTTCAACAGGCGGCAGACGTACTCGCAGGTCAGGTCGCACTTCAGCGTCCACGACGCATTGGTGTAGCCGAACGACGAGGCCAGGTTCGGCACGTCCTCGTACATCATGCCCTTGTAGGACAGCGTCTGGCCGGGATCGACCGCGCGACCGTCGACGGTGAGCGACAGCCCGTTCATCACCTGCAGGTTCAGGCCCGTGGCGGTGACCACGATGTCGGCCTTCAGCTCCGCGCCCGAGGTGAGCTTGATACCGTCCTTGGTGAAGCTCTCGATGTGGTCAGTGACCACCGAGGCGCGGCCCTGCTTGATCGCTTCGAACAGGTCGGCGTCGGGCACCAGGCACAGGCGCTGGTCCCAGGGATTGTAGGTCGGCGTGAAGTGCTTGCCGACGTCGTAGTCGCTGCCGAGCTGGGCGCGAACCATGTCGATGATGTTCTTCTTCACCTGCTCGGGCTTATTGCGGGCCATGCGGAAGAAGAACATGCCGAACAGCACGTTGCGCCAACGGATCAGGTGGTAGGCGAGCTTGGCCGGCAGGAGCTTGCGCAGCCGGTTGGCCATGGCGTCCTCGGCCGGCCTCGACACCACATAGGTCGGCGACCGCTGCAACATGGTGACGTGCGCCGCCGTCGTGGCCATCGCCGGCACCAGGGTCACCGCCGTCGCGCCCGAGCCGATCACCACCACCTGCTTGCCGGCATAGTCGAGGCCCTCGGGCCACTTCTGTGGGTGGACGATCTGGCCCTTGAACGCCGCCGCGCCCGGGAAGGCCGGGGTGTAGCCGCCTTCGTAGGAATAGTAGCCGCCGCAGAGGAAGACGAAGCCGGCGGTCAGCGTCACCGTCTGGCCGTCGCTCCGCCGGGCTTCCACCGTCCAGCAGGCGTCGGCGCTGGACCAGGCCGCGGCGGTGACCTTGTGGCCGTAGCGGATGTGCCGGTCGATGCCGAAGTCCCGCGCCGTCTCGCGGACGTACTTCAGGATCGAGGGCCCATCGGCGATGGCCTTGGCCTCGGTCCACGGCTTGAAGGCGTAGCCGAGCGTGTACATGTCCGAGTCCGAGCGGATGCCCGGATAGCGGAACAGGTCCCAGGTGCCGCCGATCGCCTCACGGCCCTCCAGGATCGCATAGCTGCGGCCGCTGGCCTCATGCTGCAGGTGCCAGGCCGCGCCGATCCCCGACAGGCCCGCGCCGACGATCAGCACGTCGAAGTGCTCGCTCGCCGCCCGCCGCGAAGTTCCGTCCGCCATCGTAAAGCTCGCCCTGCAGTTTAAGTGAACATTGATCACATAGTTTGGGGCGACACGCCACCGCCGCAACGCCGCAGGCCTGTTAATCCATTCGACTTGGCCGTGGACGGCGTCGGATACTGGCCGAAGTGATTCGGATGGCGGGACCATGCGCCGGCTGACCCTTGGCCTTCTCTGTGCGACCTATCTCTGCCTGTCGCTGATCGTCTCGCTGACGCTGTGGCGGAACGGCGGCGGCTGGGGCGCGGCGGTGGCGGCCCTGGTGGGCGGCCTGGGACTCTGCTTCGCCTTCCACGGCCTGATCGAGCGCGCGCTGGAGACCGGCGCCATCCGCGGCGACGTGGAAAACATCCGCGAGGCGCACAAGATCCTGCTCGGCCAGTTCGAGGCCCTGGACCATCGGGTCACCGAAATCTTCGACGCCGCCGTGCAGGACGCCCACCGCTCCGACGTGCTGATCGACGAGGTCCACATGCTGGAGGACCTGGTGGATGAGATGCGCCGCCGGCTGGACGAGCAGGGCGAGACGCCGGCCTTCCCAGCCCACCTGGGCGCCGCGCCTCAAGCCGGCCACGCAGGCCAGCCCGGCCGCTCGCCCGCCCTGCTGGAGATCGTCCGCGAGGCGCTGACCGAGAACCGCGTCGACCTCTACCTGCAGCCGATCGTCGCCCTGCCCCAGCGCCGCACCCAGTTCTACGAGAGCTTCTCGCGCCTGCGCGACGAGACCGGCCGGGTGATGATGCCGGCGGAATACCTGACCGTCGCCGAGCCCGGCGGCCTGGTCACCGCCATCGACAACCTCTTGCTGTTCCGCTGCGTGCAGATCGTGCGGCGCCTGGCCAAGCAGGACCGCAAGATCGGCATCTTCTGCAACGTCTCCATGGCGAGCCTGGCCGACGAGGGCTTCTTCCCGCAGTTCCTCGACCTGCTCACCGCCAACCGCGACCTGGCCGGCGCGCTGATCTTCGAGATCGGCCAGCAGGCCTTCGATTCCCGTGGCTCGGTGGAGGCGCGCAACATGGGCAAGCTCGCCGACCTCGGCTTCCGCTTCAGCCTGGACAAGGTCACCGACCTCGACATCGACTGGCAGGACCTCGCCCGCTCCGACGTGAAGTTCCTCAAGGTCGGCGCCCAGGTGCTGCTGGACGAGCTCACCGAGATCGACGGGCGCCTGATGCTGCGCTCGCTTCCCGACCTCGCCGCCGAGGACTTCTCCACGCTGACCCGCCGCTACGGCGTCGAGGTGATCGCCGAGAAGATCGAGGCCGAGCGCCAGGTGGTCGACGTGCTCGATCTCAACATCGGCTTTGGCCAAGGTCACCTGTTCGGGGAGCCCCGCGCCATCAAGGAAGCGGTGCTCAGCGAAGCCGGCCCGCCGCCCAACCTGGTCCGCCCACAGTTCAACGCCAGCCCGGTCAACACCGGCGGGCCGTTCCAACGCCGCGCGGCCTTCGGCTAAGCTCTAGCCGACCTTTCGACCTTCCGGAGATGACCATGCTCGACCGCCGCCAACTCCTGTCGGCCGGCGCCAGCGCCGCCGCGCTCGCCGCGGCGCCCGCCGCGCGCGCCCAGTCCCCGGAGTCGGCCAAGCTCACCGCCCTGCTCGACGCCTTTTTCCAGGAAAACCTGGAGCGCCAGCCGGAGACCGCCACCCAGCTTGGCTTCGACAAGGGCAAGAACGCCGGCCTGAAGTTCAAGCTGGAGGACGTATCCACCGCCGGCATGGCCGCCGAGAGCGCGCTGAACCGTAGCCAGATGCGCCGGCTGAAGACCATCGACCGGACCAGGCTCACCGGCATGGATGTGGTGAACTACGACACCGTGCTCTACGTTGCCGAGTCGACTCAGCCACTCCTCGACCTGGACGTCGGCGGCCGCGATGGGTTCTCGCCCTCCTGCTACGTGCTCTCGCCGATCACCGGCGCCTATCAGCGGATGCCGGACTTCCTGGACGACAACCACACGATCGAGACGACCACGGACGCGCAGGCCTATCTCGCCCGCATGGACGGCTTCGCCACAGCGCTCGACAGCAACACCGACCGCTTCCACCACGATGAGAGCAAGGGCGTGGTCCCGCCCGACTTCCTGCTCGACATCACCATCGCCCAGGTGGGGGCGCTGCGGACCACCGGCGACAAGTCCGACCTGGTGAAGTCGCTGGACAGGCGGGCCCGCGCCAAGGGCCTGGGCGAGGCCTGGGGCCAGAAGGCCGCGGCGATCTACGACGCCAAGGTGGGTCCGGCGCTGGACCGCCAGATCGCCGCCCTGAAGGCCGCCCGGCCCGGCGCCGTCCACGACGCCGGCGTCTGGCGCTTCAAGGAGGGCCCGGCGTTCTACGCCGCCAACCTGAAGTACACGACCACCACCGGCATGACGCCCGCCGAGGTCCACAAGCTGGGCCTCGACCAGGCCAAGGAATATGGCGCGGCGCTGGACGTGCTGCTCAGGAAGCAGGGCTTGACCCAGGGCACGGTCGGGGAGCGGATCAAGGCGCTCTACAAGGACCCCAGCTACTACTTCCCCAACACCGATCCGGGCCGCGCCCAGCTGCTGGCCTATCTGCAGGAGCGGCTGACCGCGGTGAAGGCGCGCCTGCCGCGGGTGTTCGACCGCCTGCCGCATCAGCAGATCGAGGCCCGCCGCGTGCCGCCGGCCATCGAGGCCGGATCGCCCGGCGCCTATTCGGAGAGCGCGCCCATGGACCGCTCGCGGCCCGGCGTGATCTTCTTCAACCTGGCCGACACCCACGAGTGGCCGAAGTGGAACCTGCCGTCCACACTGTACCACGAGGGCCTGCCGGGCCATCAGCTACAGGGCGGTCTCGCGCAAGAGAGCCCCGGCATCCCGCTGCTGCGCAAGAACATGTACTTCTCGGCCTACGGCGAGGGCTGGGCGCTCTACGCCGAGCAACTGGCCCAGGAACTGGGCATGTACGAGGATGATCCGCTGGGCGAGATCGGCTACCGCAAGGCGCAGATCTTCCGCGCCGGTCGCTGCGTGGTGGACACCGGCATGCACGCCATGCGCTGGAGCCGCGAGCAGGCGATCCAGTATCTGATGGGCCTGGACGGCGACGCCGAGGGCTCCACCACCCGCGAGGTGCAGCGTTATTGCGCCATCCCCGCCCAGGCCTGCAGCTACAAGATCGGCCACACCTTCTGGCTGGATCAGCGGGCGCGGGCCAGGATGGCGCTGGGGCCGAAGTTCGACATCAAGGCCTTCCACGACGCGGGCCTGCTCTCGGGCGCCATGCCGCTGGACGTGCTGGCCCAGGTGGTGAGCGGCTACATCGCCTCCGCCAAGGCCTGACGCCAGGCTAACGCCCCGAAAGGTCGCGGTCCTGCCGCCAGAACCCCTGGATCGCGAACCACAGATCCCAGCCGAACCACAGGACCAGGAAAGGCGGGGCCAAGGCGATCGCCGCCTGTTTGCCGATCGCCTTGGCGAGCTTGAGGGTCGGGGTGTCGGGCGCCTCGGGCACGGGGCCATCGCCCACGCGGACGATCGGCGCCGGTGTCGCGGCCGGATGGGCCGCCTGCGCCAGCGCCTCGCGGATCGGCGAAACGGAGAGCGCGCCTGCGACCAGCACATAGATGGCCGACGCCACGGCCCAGGCCCCAACCAGGTTCGCGCCCGGCCGCCTGCGTTCAGTCATCGGTCTTTCCCACGCTTAAGCGAACGCCACCCGGCGGAAATAGAACGAGACGATCCAGTTGGCAGGTCACAATCTCGCCGATCCGCAAACTTCGCAGACCGCGCAGGGTGGTCCGCCCTTGGCGGAGGGGCCATTGACCGGGGCGCCGCGCGCCGCTACCCGCCGGCCTCATGACCGCTCCCAAGCTCGCCGCCGGCCTTTCGAAAATCGCCCCGGCCTACGACGTCCTGCTCTGCGACGTCTGGGGGGTGATCCACAACGGCCGCGAGAGTTTCCCTGCGGCCTGCGCGGCGCTGGCGCGGTTCCGGGCCGAGCGCGGGCCGGTGGTGCTGATCTCCAACGCACCGCGGCCGCACCTCTCGGTGATCGCTCAGTTGGATGGCCTGGGCGTGCCGCGGGACGCCTGGAGCCACGTGGTAACCTCCGGCGACGCCACCCGCCAGTTGCTGGCCGAGCGCGCGCCGGGACCCGCCTGGACCATCGGCTCGCCGCGCCACGACGTGCTCTACGAGGGCTTGGGCGTCGAGGTCTCCGGCCTTGACGACGCCGCCTTCATCTCGGTCACCGGTCCCTATGACGAGGAGAACGACGAGCCGGGCGACTACCGCGACCGCTTCATGGTCGGCGTCGGGCGCGACCTAGAGCTGATCTGCGCCAATCCCGACATCGTCGTGCAGCAGGGCGACAAGCTGATCTATTGCGCCGGCGCGCTGGCGAAACTCTACGAGAGCCTGGGCGGGCGGGTGATCATGGCCGGCAAGCCCTACCCGGCGATCTATGAGCTGTCGCTGGCCAAGGCCGCGGAGGCGCTGGGCGCGCCCGTGGACCTCGCCCGCGTGCTCTGCATCGGCGATGGCCTGCCCACCGACATCCGCGGCGCCAATGCGCGGCGCCTTGACGTGCTGTTCGTGGCGAGCGGCATCCACGGCGGCGAGACCATCGGCCCGGACGGGCTGAACGTCCCGGCCGTCGAGGACCTGCTGCGCCAGGACGGGCTCACCGCGACCTACGCCATCGCCGACCTGGTCTGGTGATAGGCGCCAATCGTCGCTAAGTGAAACCGGCGACGGCTTTCGGGGGACCTTTGGTGCACGGGCTCTATTTCGATGAACTGATCGTCGGTCAGACGGCCGAGGCGACCCATGTGGTGGGCGCCGCCGACATCGAAAGCTTCGCGGCGGTCTCCGGCGACCACAACCCGGTGCACATGGACGAGGCCTACGCCAAGACCACTCCGTTCGGCGGGCGGATCGCCCACGGCATGCTGTCGGCGGCCTATATCTCCGCGGTGTTGGGCAACGACCTGCCGGGGCCCGGCGCGATCTACCTGTCGCAGTCCCTGCGGTTTCGCCGGCCGGTGAAGATCGGCGATCCGGTGGTGGCCAAGGTCACCGTCAAGGCGTTGGACGAAGCCAAGGGCCACGCCACCTTCGAGACCGTCTGCCTGGTGAACGGCAAGACCGTGGTCGACGGCGAGGCCCTGATCATGGTGCCCAAGCGGGGCGGCCAGGGGTGAGCATGCGGCGGCTTCGGCTCATTCGCGGCTGGCAGGATCTGCAGCAGGAGGACCGCGGCGCGGCGGTGGCCATGGGCAGCTTCGACGGCGTGCACCGCGGCCACCAGCAGGTGATCGCGCTGGCCGCCAAGGCCGCCGGCGAGCTTGGCGCGCCGCTTGGCGTGATCACCTTCGATCCGCACCAGCGCGCCTATTTCCGTCCCGACGAGCCGGCCTTCCGCCTGATGAAGCCCGACCAGCAGGCCCGCGCCCTGGAGGCGCTGGGCGTCGACGTGCTCTACGTCCTGCCCTTCGAGAACCTCGCCGAGATGAGCGACCGCGAGTTCGCCACCCAGGTGCTGCACGAGGGCCTGGGCGCGGTCCACGTGGCGGTCGGCTTCGACATCACCTTCGGCAAGGACCGCACCGGCAGCCCGCAGGCCATGCGCGCCTATGGCCAGGCGCTGGGCTTCGGCGTCTCGGTGGCCGACCCCGTCGCAGACCAGAGCGGCGAGAAGTTCTCCTCCACCGAGGCGCGCGACGCGCTTCGCGCCGGCCGGCCGGACCTCGCCGCCGCCATCCTGGGTCGCCCCTTCGCCATCGAGGGCGCCGTGCAGCGCGGCCGCCAGCTCGGCCGCAAGCTCGGCTTTCCCACCGCCAATGTGGCGCTCGGCGACTATGTGATCCCCAAGTTCGGGGTCTACGCCACCCGCACCCGCCTGCCGGACGGGCGCGAGATTCCGGGCGTCGCCAACATCGGCATCAATCCGACCATCGAGGGCGTCCGCGCGCCGCTGCTCGAAGTCTGGCTCTTCGACTTCGACGAGGACATCTACGACCAGGTGATCGAGACCGACCTGATCGCCTTCCTGCGGCCGGAGCTGAAGTTCGACGGCCTGGAGACCATGACCCAGCAGGTCATGAAGGACGCCAAGGCGGCGCGGGATCTTCTGATGCCGCCGTTCGACTGAGAACCCTCCGCCGCCACACGCGTTGAATGGCGGCTTGCCGACTTATGAACATGTTCGGCGAAGCGGCGCTTCAACGGACAGGCCCCTTTTGATGAAATCCCATTTCCTCGCAACGGCTGCGGCGGCGCTCCTGGGCGTCTCGGTCATGGCCGCGCCCGCCGCCGCGGCGAGCTACGCCCCCGGCTTCTACGGCCTCTATTCCCCCGCCGACCCGCCGATGCTGGAGCAGACCCAGCTCTATGTCTGGGGCGGCCGCCAGTACTGCTGGTACTTCGACGGCTGGCACGGGCCTGGCTGGTACTGGTGCGGCTATCGCTATCGCCGCGGCTTCGGCTGGGGCGGCGGCTATGGCTGGCACGGCTGGCGCGGCGGCGGCCACTACCACGGTGGCGGACACTACCACGGCGGGGGTTACCACGGCGGGCACGGCGGCGGTTACCACGGAGGCGGGCATGGGAGCGGGCACGGAGGCGGGCATGGCGGCTTCCATGGCGGCGGTCACGGTGGACATGGCGGCGGTCACGGCGGTGGGCATGGCGGCGGCCACGGAGGCGGCGACCACCACCACTGACGCCTGAGCTCGGCTACCTCACCGCCGAAGGGGTGAGGGTCTTCAGGTCCAAGCGGTCGCCGGCCTTCAGCAGGTAGTAGTGGCCGCCATTGGGCTGTTCCTTGCCGTCGTGGATGAACACGTGGCCGACGCCCAGCACGCTGAAGCTGCCGGCCTTCACCTCGATGGCGGTGGACTGGTCGATGCCGATGCCCAGCAGGTCGGGATGCGCCTTCACCAGGGCGTCCAGGTCGCCCTCGCGGTGGCGGGCGGTGACGTGCTGGTCGACGCCCGCGCCGGTGATCAGGCCCCAGCCCACCTCATAGCCCGGCGCCATCAGGATCTCGTTGCCTGACCGCGCGCCGCGCACCAGGTAGGAAGCCTGGATCGAGGCGCCCGCCGACGACCCGCCGGCCACCCCACCGCGCGCCAACAGGTTCTTGATCTCCGTCTCGGTCTTGGTGCCGGAATAGCTGTCCACCAGATGCCACTGCCGGCCACCCACGAACCACACCGCCTTGGCGCGCTTCAGCGGGGCGACGAAGGCGTCGCTGTCCGCCTCCTTGCGGTCAATCGTGTGCAGGATGGTCAGGTGGGTCGCGCCCAGTTCCTTGAAGATCTTCAGGCACGCGCAGTCGGGCCCGTAGGTCTTTTCGCCGCCCGCCGTCGGGATGACCACGATCTCCGCCGACGGGCCGCCGGCCAGCTTGATGAACCGCCCCAGGATCTCCGGCCCCAACTTGCCGCCGCCGGCGATGATCAGCGTGCCGTGTTCGGGCCCCTTCACCACCGGCTGGGCCTGGGCCGATAGGCCCATGAGCAAGGCGGCGGAGAGGGCCAGGCCTGCGGATCGGAAGTTGAAGCTCACGAGTAAGTCCCCCTGCTGCCTTGCGGCGTCCGGACAACTCAGCCGATCGCGGGGACAAAATCCAGCCTCTCGCGGCTCTTGGGTTCGAGCCCTTCGTCTGTTAGAGCCACCGCGATGACCCTGGTCCGGAAGAGCTTGCGAATTATCCGCCCGGCGTGACGCCGGACGGACGCCGTCTGCGCGCGCCGGGAAATCCCCGCGACCTCAACTCCACCCGGACCACGCTGGAAAGTTCAATGGCCGACGACGCCACGCCCCCGCCTTCGCCCACTCGCGATTACCGCGAAACCGTCTTCCTTCCCGAAACGCCCTTCCCCATGCGCGCGGGCCTGCCGCAGAAGGAGCCGGCGATCCTGGCGGCGTGGGCCAAGGCCGACCTCTACAACGCCATGCGCAAGGCTCGGCAGCATGCCGGCGCCCCGCTCTATGTGCTGCACGACGGGCCGCCCTACGCCAATGGCGCGATCCACATCGGCCACGCCCTGCAGAAGACCCTGAAGGACTTCGTCGTCCGCTCGCGGTTCCTGCTGGGCTATGACGTGGACTACGTGCCGGGCTGGGACTGCCATGGCCTGCCCATCGAGTGGAAGATCGAGGAAGAGCTGCGCGCCCAGGGCCGGCGTAAGGACGAGGTCTCCAAGGCCGAGTTCCGCACCCGTTGCCGCGACTACGCCGCCAAGTGGATCGGCGTGCAGATGGCGGGCTTTCAGCGCCTGGGCGTGATCGGCGACTGGGAACACCGCTACGCCACCATGGACTACGGGTCCGAGGCCGCCATCGTCGCCGAGTTCCATAAGTTCGTGATGTCCGACCAGCTCTACCGCGGCTCGAAGCCGGTGATGTGGAGCCCGGTGGAACGCACCGCTCTGGCCGACGCCGAGGTCGAGTACCATGACCATGTCTCGCCCACGATCTGGGTGAAGTTCCCGGTGGTGGAGGGCTCAAACGCCGCGGCCAGCGCCAGCGTGGTGATCTGGACCACCACACCCTGGACGATCCCGGCCAACCGGGCGGTCAGCTACAATCCCGACATCGCCTATGCCGTCTACCAGGTGGACGCCATGGAAGAGGGCCTGGAGTTCGAGCCCTGGGCCAAGGCCGGCGACCGGATGATCGTCGCCGACAAGCTGGCCTCAGACGTCATGGCCGCCGCCAAGGTCGCCAGGTTCCACAAGGTCGAGGCGGTCGATCCGCAGGGCATGGTGCTGGCGCACCCGTTGGCGGCGCTGGACGGCGGCTACGGCTTCCAGGTCCCCATGCTCTCCGGCGACCACGTCACCGACGACGCCGGCACCGGCTTCGTGCACACCGCGCCCGGCCACGGCGCCGACGACTACCTAGTCTGGCTGGCCCACGGCCATCGCGAGATCCCCGAGACCGTCGATCCGGACGGCGCCTACTATCCGAGTGTGCCGCTGTTCGCGGGCCTCAAGGTGCTGGAGACCGAGGGCAAGAAGGCCGGCAAGTTCGGTTCGGCCAACCCGGCGGTGATGGAAAAGCTGATCGAGGCCGGCGCCCTGCTCGCCCGCGGCCGCATCGAGCACTCCTATCCGCACAGCTGGCGCTCCAAGGCGCCGGTGATCTTTCGCAACACCCCGCAGTGGTTCATCCGCATGGACGAGCCCTTGGAAGACGCCGCCCACGGCGGGCGCACCCTTCGCGAGACGGCGCTGGAGTCCATCGAGGCCACCGCCTTCTATCCGCTGGCCGGCAAGAACCGCATCCGCGCCATGGTGGAGAGCCGCCCCGACTGGCTGATCAGCCGGCAACGCGCCTGGGGCGCGCCGCTGGCGATGTTCGTGGACAAGGAAACCGGCCAGCCGCTGCACGACCCGGCGGTCAACGCCCGCATCGTCGAGCTCATCCGCGCCGAGGGCGCCGACGCCTGGTTCACGCGGCCGATGGCGGACTTCCTGGGCCAGCACGACCCTGAACGGTTCGAAAAGGTCGAGGACATCCTCGACGTCTGGTTCGACTCCGGCTCGACCCACGCCTTCACCCTGGAAGATCGGCCGCACACCCATTGGCCGGCCGACCTCTACCTGGAAGGCTCCGACCAGCACCGCGGCTGGTTCCAGTCGTCGCTGCTGGAAAGCTCCGGCACCCGGGGCCGCGCGCCCTACGACGCGATCCTCACCCATGGCTTCACCATGGATGAGAACGGCGAGAAGATGTCCAAGTCCAAGGGCAACGTCGTCGATCCCGAGCAGGTGATCCGCGAGTCGGGCGCCGAGATCATCCGCCTGTGGGCGGCGATGATCGACTATTCGGACGACAGCCGGATCGGCAAGACCGTGCTGCAGACCACGTCCGACGCCTACCGCAAGCTGCGCAACACCGTGCGCTACCTGCTGGGCGCGCTTTCCGACTACTCGCCCGACGAGGCGGTGGAACTGGCGGAGATGCCGCCCCTGGAGCGCTACATCCTGCACCGCCTGTGGGAGCTGGATGGCCAGGTGCGCGCGGCCTACGAGGGCTACCTCTTCCAGGATGTCATCCGGCCGGTGACCGAGTTCTGCCAGACCGAGCTTTCGGCGCTGTTCTTCGACATCCGCCGCGACGCCCTCTACTGCGACCGGCCCGACAGCCTGCGCCGCCGCGCGGCGCGCACGGTGATGCAGGCCTGTTTCTCGCGCCTGACCGCCTGGCTCGCGCCCTTGATTCCCTTCACCATGGAAGAGGCCTGGACCACCCGCTATCCCGACGCCGGCTCCAACTGCCTGCGCACCATCCCCGAGACGCCCGCCGCCTGGCGCAACGACGCCGAGGCCGCCCGCTGGGCCAAGGTGCAGGCGGTGACCTCGGTGGTCACCGGCGCCCTGGAAGTCGAGCGCCGCGAAAAGCGCCTGGGCGCCGCCCTGGAGGCGGCGCCGGTCGCCTATATCGCCGACCCAGACCTGATGGCCGCCTTCGAAGGCCTCGACGTCGCCGACGTGTTCCGCACCAGCCAGGCGACGCTGGTCGCCGGCGAGGCGCCGGCCGGCGCCTTCCGGCTGGCCGAGGTTCCGGGCGTCGCCGTCGAGCCCAAGCGCGCCGAGGGCCGCAAATGCGCCCGATCCTGGCGTATCCTGCCGGAAGTGGGCTCAGACCCGCGCTATCCAGATCTCTCCCTGCGCGACGCCGACGCCGTGGCCGCGTGGGATGCAACCCACGGCGGGGCGTCCGCATGAGCAAGATCACCAAGCTTGGCTGGATGGCGCTCGCGCTGGCCGTCGTGGTCGTCGTCGCCGACCAGGCGGTGAAGTACTGGATCCTGCAGGTGCTGCGCCTTCAGGAGGGCCAGAGCGTCCCGTTTTTCGGCCCCATCCGCCTGACTGGCGTGTGGAATCCCGGCGTCAGCTTCGGCTTCCTGCAAGCGCAGCACGAGCTGATGCGCTGGCTGCTGGCGGCGTTCTCGGTGGTGGTGGCGGTGATCCTGGCCGCCTGGGTGCGCGCCACGGAACGGCCGCTGTTCGCCGTGGCCATCGGCCTGGTGATGGGCGGCGCGGTGGGCAACGTCATCGACCGCATCCGCATCGGGGCGGTGGCCGACTTCATCGACGCCTCGCAGCTCTATTTCCCGTGGATCTTCAACCTGGCGGATTCGGCGATCAGCATCGGCATCTGCCTTCTTCTGGTCGACATGCTGCGCCAAGACGGTCGCAACCGTGCGGCGCGGACCACTCAGGATGCGGCTTAACGCATCGTTGGCGGGGCCCCGCGTTTGCGCTATCCACTCTTCCTTTCTGGCCGGGGGCGGCCTCTTGGAGCGTCTGATTTCATGAGCGTCAACCGAGTGATCGTTGTAGCCGCGCTGTTCGCGGCGACCGGTCTCGCCGGCTGTGTGTCGACGCGCAATGCGCTGGGCATGCAGAAGGTGACCCCCGACGAGTTCCGCGTGGTGACCAAGGCTCCGCTGGTGGTGCCGCCGGACTTCGCCCTGCGCCCGCCGGCGCCGGGCATGCCGCGCCCGCAGGAGCTGCAACCGGAAAGCGCCGCGCGCACCGCGCTTTTGGGCCAGCGCGAGGGCGAGGCCCGCGACGACGGCGAGAAGCTGCTGGTCGCCAAGGCCGGCGCCGACAAGGCCGACCCCTTGATCCGCTATGTGGTCGACGACGAGTTCGGCGACGTGGCGCACAAGGAAAAGAGCTTCGCCGACCGGGTGATGTTCTGGCGTGGCGACAAGACCCCCAAGGTGGTGGCTTCGGCCCCCGCCGACGGCGCCGACCCGATCGATCCGGCCGCGGAGGCCGACCGGATCGCCAAGCTCACCGGCGGCAAGACCGTGATCATCGCCCGCGAGGGACAGAAGAAGCCGCTGCTCAAGTTGCCCGGGCTCTAGGCTTCGTCCTTCTCCGTTTCGCGGAGGGTGGCAAACGTCAGTCCTATGGAATCAAGACGCGGGGCCGGAGCGCTGACTCCGAGCTTGCTCGCGCCTAACCCGGCTGCTCTTCGCCGGGCGTCGTCACCGTGAAGCCCTTGGCGCGGAGCTGGTCCAGCACGCCGCCCTGGGCCAGCAGGGGCCGCAGCGGCACCACGGCGATGGCATGGCCGGGCTTCCTCAGCGCCTGTTCGATCTGCGCGACCTGATCGGCCTTGGTGCGGGCGTCGAAATCCCGCGCGCCGGGGACTAGCGCGATGCAGCGCTCGTAGGTCCTCTCGTTGGCGAGCGCGCCCGGCACATCGCCCTGCGCCCAGGCCTTGGCCGCGGTGCGGGTGATCGCCGGTCCCGCTTCCGCCTGGGCCAGCACCTCGTCGAAACAGGCCCGGCCGGCCGCCGGCGGCGTACGGATCACCGCTCCCATCAAGGGCCCAAGGTTATAGGCCTTCTGCGACACCGGGACCTTGGCGCGGGCGGCCAGGAGCTTGATGAGCTTGGTGGGGTCCGACGTGGTGAGCCCAGTCTTCTCCCGATAGTCGGTGGCCAGCACCAGGCCGGCGGCCAGCGGGTTCTTGGTCCCATAGTGGTTGGCCGGCAGGCCCAGGCGCGTGCGCACCGCCACGAACCGCGCGCGGGTGGCGGGGTCCAGCGTCGCCTCGAACGGCTCGCTGCTCTTCAGCCGCAGGAAGTTGAACGCCGCCCCGAGCGAGCCCAGCACCGTCACATGCACGTCCTGGAACGGCAGGATCACCATGCTCGCGCCAGCCAGGCGGCGGTCGAAGACGCCGCGGTCCCAGGTCATGTGCTTGGGCGCCAGCGACGGCGAGCCCAGGACATAGACCGTGGTCGTCCCATTGGAGACGGTCCACCAGGCGGGGCCCGGCAGGCGGCCGACCACCACCAGCTCCTCCACCAGCACCGAATCCGGGTCGTTGGGGTCGGGCCGCGACGGCGTCAGCGGGACCTGGGCAAGGGCTGGGGCGACTGCGGGGGCAGCCAGGACGAGGGTCAGCGCCAACAGGGCGGCGCGGCAACGCCAGCCCACGCGCCGCTGCGGAATCGTCCTATATTGGGGAACCGTCGAAAGCCTCGTCATGCCGATCCGTCGTCTGCCGCCTGAAACCGTCAACCGCATCGCCGCCGGCGAGGTGGTGGAGCGCCCGGCCAGCGCGGTCAAGGAGCTGGTCGAAAACGCCCTCGACGCCGGCGCGACCCGCATCGAGGTGCAGGCCGACGGCGGCGGCCTGACCCGCATCCTGGTGGCCGACGATGGCCAAGGTTTGTCGGCGGCCGAACTGCCGCTGGCCATCGAGCGCCACGCGACTTCCAAGCTTAGCCCGGACGACGCCGGCGACTACGACCTGTTGCATATCGCCACCCTGGGCTTCCGCGGCGAGGCCCTGCCGTCCATCGGCTCGGTGGCCAGGCTGTCGATCTCCAGCCGGGCCAAGGGGCAGCCGGACGCCCATGCGATCTTCGTGGAGGGCGGCGCGGTGGGCGCGGTTTCGCCGGCCGCCTTTCCCGATCCGCACGGGGCCCGGGTGGAGGTCCGCGACCTGTTCTACGCCACGCCCGCGCGGCTGAAGTTCATGAAGTCCGAACGGGCCGAAGCCATGGCCATCGCCGACGAGATCAAGCGCCAGGCCATGGCGCATGAAGCCGTCAGCTTCGCGCTGGACCTGGACGGCCGTCGCACGGTCCGCCTGCCCGCCGAGACCGCAGGGCCGGACGGCCGTCTGGCGCGGCTCTCCGACATCATGGGCGGCGAGTTCTCCGACAATGCGCTGGCGCTGGAACACGAGCGCGAGGGCGTGCGGCTGACGGGCTTCGCGGGCCTGCCGACCTACAATCGCGGCAATGCGGCCCACCAGTACCTGTTCGTCAACGGCCGGCCGGTGCGCGACCGCCTGCTGCAGGGGGCGCTTCGGGCCGCCTACGCCGACTTCCTGGCCCGCGACCGCCATCCGCTGGCCGCCCTCTACGTGGAGCTCGACACGGCCTATGTCGACGTCAACGTCCACCCGGCCAAGGCCGAGGTGCGGTTCCGCGATCCCGGCCTGGTGCGCGGCCTGATCATCGGCGGCCTGCGCCATGCGCTGGCCAGCGCCGGCCACCGCGCCTCCACCACCGTCGCCAGCGCGGCGCTCGGCGGCTTCCGGCCCGGGGGCAATGGCTGGACGCCGCCGCCCAGCGCCGCCGGCTATTCCGCCTGGCGCCAGGGGGGCTGGCAGCCGCAGAGCGGTCAAGGCTTTGGGGGCGCGCTCGCCGCCGCCGTGCAATCGATCCCCGGCCTCACCGAAGTCTCCGCCCGCGCTGAACCCACCTGGGAACCCGGCGTCGCCGAGGACGCCGCTCCCGCGCCCGTCTTCGATCCGGTCGACTATCCGCTCGGCGCGGCGCGGGCCCAGGTGCACGAGACCTACATCGTCGCCCAGACTCGCGACGGGGTGGTGATCGTCGACCAGCACGCCGCCCACGAGCGCCTGGTCTATGAGCGGATGAAGCACGAGATGGCCGACGGCGGCGTCACCCGCCAGGCGCTCTTGCTGCCCGAGGTGGTCGAGCTCGATCCCGCCGAGGCCGACCGGGTCGCCGCCAAGGCCGAGGAACTGGCGGCGCTGGGCCTGATGCTGGAGCCTTTCGGCCCAGGCGCGGTGCTGGTGCGCGAGACCCCGGCGCTCTTGGGCGAGACCAACGTCCAGGGCCTGGTCCGCGACATCGCCGACGACCTCGCCGAGAACGGCCAGGCGCTGGCGCTGAAGGAACGGCTGGAGGACGTCTGCTCGACCATGGCCTGCCACGGCTCGGTGCGCGCCGGCCGCCGGCTGACCGCGCCGGAGATGAACGCCCTGCTGCGCCAGATGGAAGTCACGCCGCACTCCGGCCAGTGCAACCACGGC
>DATAUR010000050.1:0-79491 GCA_036268175.1 Phenylobacterium sp.
GCCTCGTATTCCGGATCGCCGACGTTCTGGCTGGCCACGGCGGCGAGGTTGAGGACGCGGCTGGTCGAGGCCGTGCGTTCGAGGCCGCTCAGGCTTCGAAACGATCGGTCTGGTGCGCGCGCGACCACATCAACCTCCAAAAGCGGAACTCACCCGTCCCGCGACCCGCCAACAGCGACGCAGGAACCAGGGCACGGCGGATCGCCGCGCGGACCGTCCCCCGACTGCCTCCTTCGGGACTATCGGTGGGAAGCTCTACAAATCCGTTAAGGTTGAGCGCTTGAGAGAACCTGTTCTACGCGATTTACGCCGTTCTCCGGCCGGCTTCCCCTGGCCGCGATTTGGGGAGAATACTAGGGCGCGGCCGCCTGGGACCTTTGGCCGCGCGCCGAAGGAGTTGAGGCCATGGACGACGGTTCGATCGATGTGAAGCGCGCCGCGCGCGAGGCGGCCTATTCCATGCCGCTGGCGGAGATCAATCCGGTCGATCCGGAGCTGTTCCGCACCGACACCTGGGCCCCCTATTTCGAGCGCCTGCGGGCCGAGGATCCGGTCCACTGGGCGGAGAGCGGCGAGGAGGAGGTCGGCGGCTATTGGTCGATCACCAAGTTCAACGACATCATGGCGGTCGACACCGACCATGAGGCGTTCTCCTCCGAACCGACCATCGTGCTCCCCGATCCGGCGGAAGACTTCACGCTGCCGATGTTCATCGCCATGGACCCGCCCAAGCACGACGTGCAGCGCAAGACGGTGAGCCCGATCGTCGCCGGACCCAACCTCGCCAAGCTGGAGCCGATCATCCGCGAACGTTGCGCGGTGATCCTCGACGCGTGCCCGATCGGCGAGGAGTTCGACTGGGTCGACAAGGTTTCCATCGAGCTGACCACCATGACGCTGGCCACCCTGTTCGATTTCCCATGGGAGGACCGGCGCCTGCTGACCCGCTGGTCGGACATGGCCACCGCCGACGAGGATGCGCCGATCTTCGAGGGCGGCGGCGAGGATCGCCGGCGCGCCGAGCTGTTCGGCTGCGTCGACTACTTCATGCGCCTGTGGAACGAGCGGGTGAACGCCCCGCCGGCCCCGGACCTGATTTCCATGCTGGCGCACGGCGAGGCCACGCGGGACATGGACCGCATGGAATACCTCGGCAACCTGATCCTGCTGATCGTCGGCGGCAACGACACCACCCGCAACACCATCTCGGGCTCCGTCCTGGCGCTGCACCAGAACCCCGAGCAGGACGCCATGCTGCGCGCCCACCCCGAGATGATCCCCTCGATGGTCTCCGAGACCATCCGCTGGCAGACGCCGCTCGCCTACATGCGCCGCCGCGCCACCCGCGACGTCGAGCTGGGCGGCAAGACCATCAAGGAAGGCGACAAGGTCGCCATGTGGTACGTCTCGGGCAACCGTGACGAAGAGGTCATCGAGCGGCCCAACGACTACATCATCGACCGCGAGCGGGTGCGCCAGCACCTGTCGTTCGGCTTTGGCATCCACCGCTGCGTCGGCAATCGCCTGGCCGAGCTGCAGCTGAAGATCATCTGGGAAGAGATCCTCAAGCGCTTCCCGGTGATCCAGGTCACCGGCCAGCCGCGGCGGGTGAACTCCTCCTTCGTGAAGGGCTACGAGACCCTGCCGGTGATCATCCCGACGCGGCTCTGAAGCGCGGCCCGGAAACAGGAATACCCCAAAGCAAAAGCCCCCAAAGCAAAAGCCCCGGCCGCGAGGCCGGGGCTTTCAGTTGTTTCGATGCGGTTCGGCTGAACCGGATCGGACGTCTTAGGCGGCGCTCGCCAGGCTCTGGCGGCGGCGCAGCAGGGCGCCGGCCGCGCCGAAGCCCATGATCATCAGGGCCCAGGAGGCCGGTTCCGGCACGCCGCCGGCCACGATGAACACGTTGTCGATCACCACGTCCGCGGCGGGCGCCGCGAAAGACTGATAGGCGAAGTCGGTGTCGTAGAAGCCGGCTGTGGTCACGTCCAGCGTCCCGGTCCAGGTTTCCCAGGTTTGCGGCGGGATCACCGAGGTGCTGTTGTGGGCGTCGAACGTCACCAGCGTCTTGCCGCCCACCGTCCCGGTGAAGGTCGCGTCGCCGCTGTTGTTGAAACCGTTCTGCGGGATGTAGGCCGAGAAGCCGATCGAATAGAAGCCCACGTTCAGGAAGATCGACTGGGACAGCGTCTCGGTCGCGTCGTCGGCCACGAAATAGGCGGCGAACTTGCCGGGCGCGTCCGGATCGCCAACCGCCTGCGGCGCGGTCGGGATCGGTTCACCGAAGGCGCCGTCCGGATAGCCGGCCGTCGAGTTGTAGGCGATCACGGTCGCCGGGTGGCTGGTGTCCGTCCCGTCGGTTTCCGAATAGTTCCACGGCGTGGTGATCGCCGAGGTGCCGGTGACGCCGGCGTCTTCGAAGCTGCCGTTGACGATCAGGTTGGTCGCGGCGCTTGCGCCGCCGGCGACCGCGAGTCCAGCCGCGACAGCGGCGAGGGCGATAATCTTCATAATGCTCCCCAGGTCCAGTGGGCCATTCCGGCGAACTGCCGGTTCGGTAAACGAATTCCTTATAGGCCCGCCGGACCAGTTCAAGCGGAAAACGCTGTTTTCCCGTCTGACGCAAACTTTTCGCGTGAAAGTTCGCCTCTGACGCGAAAACTTATGGTTAATTGATGGGTTACCTCGCCAACCCGAGATGGCTTCGAGGTCCGCCGAGCCCGGTTTTGGGACCGCCTCGGAGCCCTTTAGCCAACGCCGTCGAGGTATTCGATCTCCGGGCGCCCGCCCAACACGCCGGCGAACTTCGGCCCCGCCGCCTTGAAATAGTCGGTGCCGCCGTGGTGGGTCAGCGCGTCCTGGTCCTTGTAGAGTTCGAGCACCTTGTAGGTGTTGGGCTCGGTGCGGCTCTTGGTCAGCTGATAGGCGAGATTGCCCGGCTCCTGGCTGCGGACCTGGGCTGCGAGTTCACCGAAGAAAGCCTCGAACTCCGAGGCCTTGCCCTCCTGGATCTTCAGGGTCGCGATCACGCCGATGCTCATGCCGTCCTCCAAACGCTTGTTTGAAGCGACGGTAGGGTGCGCGCTTTCACGTGTCATCCTGGAAAGTGCACAGCACTTGTCCGGCGCCCATACGCGCGATGCTCACCCCAAAAAGGGCGCCGCCGCGGGGTCTGCGGAAATTCACGAAGCTCGGTGTTCATAGGTCCCGGACAAGCGTTTCACGCTTTCCGGGATGACAGGCTTGGGGGGTAGTCCTAGCGCGGCTCGTTCCAGCCGTAGGCGACCCAGTGGTGGCCGCCCAGGTGGCGGGCTTCGATCACACCGTCGGTGCGGGCTCGGGCCGTGCGCCGCGCCCGCAGCGCCAGGCCGGTGAAGCCCAGCAGGGCCGAGGCCATCACCGCGATCACCGCGACGGTGGCGGTGAACACCACCAGCAGGATCGCGCCGACCACGACGGCCGCGACGGTCGCCAACAGGCCCACCAGCACAGCGAGGCTGCGCAGGGCCGATCCGTGCCGAACGGCGAACTCTTTCACCATGGCGTCCTCAATGGCTCATTGGCTGAGCCTAAAGCAATTATGTCGCCCCAAGGTTTCCCTTCGTCAACCACAGGGTCCTGGAATATTCCGCCCACGCGGGCTTATGCCGCGCCCTGCATGGAGAGCGCCCGCCGCTCGCGCATCGCCGCATCGAACGCCGCATTGATCGCCGCGGCCTTGGCCTCGGCCACCTCGACGAACTCCGCCGGCAGGCCGCGCGCGCGGGCCCGGTCGGGGTGCGCTTCGGAGAGCATGGCCCGCCAGGCGGCGCGAAGATCGGCGTCGGAGGCGTCGTGCCGCATGCCCAGCACGGCGTAGGGATCGCCGGCCTCGGCGCCCAGGTGCGTGGCCTTCAGTCGCCGGAACACCAGCGGGCTCTGGTTGAACAGCTCGGAGACCCGTTGCAGGTAGGCGAGCTCGTCGCCGGTCACCACGCCGTCGGCGGCGGCGATGTGGAACAGCCCGTCCACCACGTCCTCCAGCAGTTGCGGGCAGGCGTGATAGCGCTTCTGCAGCCGCCGCGCGTAGCCCTCGAAACCCCGCGTGGTCTGCCGCGCCAGCTGATAGAGCCGGCGCACATTGCCCTCGCTCCCCTCGTTGGCCTGGAAGACCTGCGAAAAGGCCAGCCATTCGCCGGTCTGCGCCTGGCCGTCGGCCTTGGCCAGCTTGGCGCCCAGCGCGGTGACGGCGGTCGAAAAGGCGGGGTCCTCGCCGGGCAGACCCGGAGGACAGACATCGCACTCGGCCTCGTCGAGGTTGCGGGCGGCGAGGCCAGCTATCTTGCGCCAGAAGCTCATTGGGATAAGCAGCCATACGAGTGTCGTGGCCTGAAAACAATCGTGGGACGGGTTAAGTTTTGGACAGGTCGTGGCGCTTCTGGATCGCCCCCTTTTCCGTGGAGCGCCGTTAGGTGGCCGAAACAACCTGGCGCTTCTGGATCGACAGGGGGGGCACGTTCACCGATGTCATCGGCCAGGACGACACGGGCGCCGAGACCTCGCTGAAGCTGCTTTCCGCGTCCGCCGCCTATCCCGACGCCGCCGTCGAGGCCATGCGCCGCATCCTGGGCGCCAAGCCCGGCGAGGCCTTTCCGGCGGCCCGCGTCGAGGCGATCAAGATGGGCACCACGGTCGCCACCAACGCGCTCCTGGAACGCGCCGGCGCCAAGACCCTGTTCGTGACCACCCAGGGCTTCGCCGACAGCGTGCTGATCGGTGACCAGGCCAGGCCCGATCTCTTCGCGCTGACCATCGTCAGGCCAGAGCCGTTCTATTCCGGGGTCGTGGAGGCCGACGAGCGGCTCGACGCGACGGGCGCGGTCGTGCGCTCGCTGGACCGCGCCGCGCTCACCGAGAAGCTGAAGTCCGCCGTCACCCAAGGCTACGCCTCCGTCGCCATCGCCTTCCTGCATTCCGACCTCAACCCGGCCCACGAGCAGGCGGCCGGCGAGATCGCCAGGTCGGTCGGCTTCCCATTCGTGGCGCTGAGCCATGAGGTTTCACCCCTGCCGCGATTTATTCCGCGCGCCGAGACCACCATCGCCGACGCCTATCTGACGCCGATCCTGCAGGCCTATGTCCGCCGCGTGGCGGATTCGGTGGCCGGCGCGCCGCTGTTCTTCATGACCTCGGCCGGCGGCCTGGTCCGCGCCGAGGCCTTCCGCGGCAAGGACGCGGTGGTCTCCGGCCCGGCCGGCGGCGTGGTCGGCGTGGCCCGCACCGCGGCGCAAGCTGAAGCTCCCGCCGTGCTCGGCTTCGACATGGGCGGCACCTCCACCGACGTCTGCCGCTTCGCCGGCCAGTTGGAACGCCGCGACACCGCCAAGGTCGCCGGCGCCAAGATCCGCTCGCCCATGCTGGATGTGGAGACCGTGGCGGCCGGCGGCGGCTCGATCCTCACCTTCGACGGCATGCGCGCGAGAGCCGGTCCCGCCAGCGCCGGCGCCGATCCCGGCCCTGCCGCCTACGGGCGCGGCGGACCGGCCACCGTCACCGACGCCAACCTGGTCTTGGGCCGGCTCGACCCGCGCTTCTTCCCCTCGGTGTTCGGGCGGAAGGGCGACCGGCCGCTGGACCCCGAGGCCGCCCGCGCCCGCCTGGCTGAGCTCGCCGCCGCCATGGGCGCCGCCAGCGTCGAGGCCGCCGCCGAGGGCTTCGTCGCCGTGGCCGTGGAACAGATGGCCCAGGCCGTGCGCCGCATCTCCACCGAGCGCGGCTTCGACCCCCGCGACCACGCGTTGACCGCTTTTGGCGGCGCCGCCGGCCAGGTCGCCTGCCAGACCGCCGAGGCGCTGGGCGTCAGCGAAATCCTGGCGCCGAGATACGGCAGCGTGCTCAGCGCCTGGGGCATCGGCCAGGCGCAGGTCACCGCGCTGCGCCAGGCCGGCCTGGAGGCGCCGCTCGACACCGATGGCCTGGCCCGCGCCCAGGCCCTCCTGGCCGAGGTCGAGACCGCCGCCCGCGACGCCATGGCCGACCAGGGCGCCGCCACCGCCGCCATCCGCCAGACGCTGCGCCTGCGCTACGACGGCGCCGACGCCGAACTGCCGGTCCCGCTCACCGACCTCGCCGCCGCCAAGGCGCAGTTCGAGGCGGCGCACCAGCGCCTCTTCGGCTTCATCGAACCCGCCCGCACCATCCTGATCGCCGCGGTCGAGGCGGAAGCCGTCAGCAGCCCTTCTCCCCTCGCGGGAGAAGGTGGCCTGCGAAGCAGGTCGGATGAGGGGCCCCGCGAAACTCCTCATCCGTCAGCCTCCGGCCCACACCTTCTCCCGCGAGGGGAGAAGGATACGGTTGCGATGTTCGCCCATGGCGCCTGGCACGACGCGCCGGTGATCGCCGCCGACGCCTTCACCCAGGTCGAGGGCCCCGCCCTCATCGTCCGCGCCGACACCCAGATCGCGCTGACCCCCGGCTGGCGGGCTGTCGCGCAGGCCGACGGCCTGATCCGCCTCACCGCCACCGGCGCCGCCCGCAGCCACGCCATCGCGCTCGACAAGCCCGATCCGGTCACCCTGGAGCTGTTCAACCGCCGCTTCATGGGCGTCGCCGAGGCGATGGGCGCGGCGCTCGAACGCACCGCGCATTCGGTGAACATCAAGGAGCGGCTGGACTTCTCCTGCGCCCTGTTCGACGCGGACGGCGGCCTGGTGGCCAACGCCCCGCACATGCCGGTGCACCTGGGCTCCATGGGCGCCAGCGTCCGCGCCGTCCGCGACCGCCATCCGACCCTGCACGCCGGCGAGGCCTTCGCGCTCAACAACCCCTACGCCGGCGGCACCCACCTGCCCGACATCACCGTGGTCATGCCGGTGTTCATGGCGCCCGCCGATCCGCAGCCCAGCTTCTACGTCGCCGCGCGCGGACACCACGCCGATGTGGGCGGGGTGCAGCCGGGCTCCATGCCGCCCTTCTCGCACACCATCGACGAGGAGGGCGTCATGCTCGACGCGCTCCCGATCATGCGGCAGCACCGCTTCCTGGAGGCCGAGACCCGCGCCGCCCTGGCGTCTGGCCAATGGCCGGCGCGCAATCCCGACACCAACGTCGCCGACCTCAAGGCGCAGATCGCCGCCTGCCAGGCCGGCGCCGCGGCCGTCTCGGAGATGATCCGCACCTATGGCGCCGACGCCGTCGCCCGTTACATGACCTTCGTGCAGCAGAACGCCGCCGCCGCCGTGCGCCGCGCGGTGGGCAAGCTGACCGATGGCTCGGCGCGCATCCCGGTGGACGGCGGCGGCGAGATCGTGGTGACCACCACCGTCGACGCGGCGGCCGGCGAAGCGACCCTCGATTTCCGCGCCAGCGCCGACCAGCTCGCCACCAACTTCAACGGCCCCTCGGCCATCGTCGACGCCGCCGCGCTCTATGTGTTCCGTACCCTGGTGGACGACGACATCCCGCTGAACGCCGGCTGCCTGGAGCCGCTGAAGATTCTCACCCGCCCCGGCTCCATGCTCGACCCGCGTCCGCCCGCCGCCGTGGTCGCCGGCAACGTCGAGACCAGCCAGCACGTGGTGGACTCCCTCTACGCCGCCTTAGGAGTCATGGCCAACTGCCTGGGGACCATGAGCAATTTCACCTTCGGCGACGAGACCCGGCAGTATTACGAGACGATCTGCGGCGGCTCCGGCGCGACGGCCAACGCACCGGGCGCCAGCGCCTGCCACACGCACATGACCAACTCCCGCCTCACCGACCCGGAGATCCTGGAGCGCCGCTTCCCGGTGCGGGTGGAAAGCTTCGGGGTGCGCCACGGCTCCGGCGGCGCCGGGCGAATGCGCGGCGGCGACGGATCGATCCGCCGCGTCCGCTTCCTGGTTCCGATGGAGGCCGCCCTGCTCTCCTCGCGGCGCGAACACGCGCCGCAGGGGCTGAAGGGCGGCGGCCCGGCGCTGCCTGGCCGTCAGCGCCTGATCGCGGCGTCGGGAAGCGTCACTGAACTTCCCGGCTGCTTCGCCGTTGATGTGATGTCGGGGGACATCATCGAAATCGAGACTCCCGGCGGCGGCGGCTTTGGCCCGCCGTCCGATCACGTCGCCACCGCCTGATTTTTGCTGAATTCCGAGGTATCTCTCCGTCCATGGTTCCGATCGCTCTCGCCCTCGCGCTCTTCCTGCAAGCCCAGCCCGCCGCCACCGATCCCGTCGGCGTGCTGCTGGGATCGCCCGCCGCGGCTCCCGCGGACCCCGCGGCCGAGGCTCCGCCGCCGGAGAGCCGCTATCCGGCCGGCGCGCCGCATGACGACTATCAGTTCGTGGCCTGGTGCTACGGCAACCTGCGCGGCTACCTCGACCTGCACGACCAGGTGATGCCGGAGGTCACCCGCATCGAAAGCACCTACCGTCCGCCGAACCGCAAGCTCTCCGACGACCTGCAGGTCTATGCCGACATGCAGAAGGCCGGCCGCGCGCAGCTGAAGCAGTTCCAGGCCGCGCTCACCGCCGCCGAGAAGGCCAGCCTCAAGCCGATCAACACCATCGGCGCCGGCGCCGTCGCCAAGGGCCACGAGGTCTGGCGCATCACGCCGGACGTGACCCCGGCCCGCCTGGCGCAGGCCTGGATGAGCTGGGCGCTGCCCGCCCGCTGCGAGACGGTGGCCAAGTCGCTGCAGACCAACGCCACCCTGTTGGGCGGCGCCTTCAAGGTGAACGACGAGGCCGAGACGCCGCCGCCCTCCGAAGCAGCGCCCGCGCCCCCCGCCGAACCAGCCGCCCCGACGCCCCAGCACTGACGGCGCTGATTAAGGTCCACGAACCACACGAACGGTCTCGTCCGGAAAGGCCCGCGCAGCGGGCGCCTTCAGCTAGAAGAAGGCCACGGAAAACACGGAAAGGGCACGGAAAATGCCGCTGCGATTCCGTGGCCTTCCGTGTCTTCCGTGGTTTGAATCTGAGTGAGCCTCCGCTGACGCGGAGCCTCAGAAGCACACCCCAGGTTTCTGTGGTTCGTGTGGTTCGTGGACCTACCTCTTGCTGAGGTACGCCCCCAGCCGCGCCAGGCCTTCGGCATTCTTTTCGGGGCGGTTGGCGAAGCACCAGCGCAGCCAGCCCTCGCCCTCCGGTCCGAAGGCCGAGCCGGGAGCCAGCCCCAGGTCGGCCTTGGCCACCATGTCCTTGGCGAGCTCCAGGGACGCGCCACGCCCCTCGATGCGGAAGAAGGCGTACATGCCGCCCTCCGGCTCCGGCGCCTCGATCCCGGGCAGCGCCCGCAGGCCCCGCAGCACCTGGTCCTTGGCCGCCGTCAGCTCGGCCCGCAGCTCGGCGATGCAGGGCTCCCCGTCGTTGAGCGCCGCGATCGCCCCGCTCTGCACGAAGTCCGGCGCGCAGGAGGTGTTGTACTCGATCACCACCCCCATGGAGTCGACCAGCGACCTCGGCAGCACCATCCAGCCCATCCGCCAGCCGGTCATCCGCCAGGCCTTGGAGAAGGTGTTGGTGGAAACCACCCGCTCGTCCTCCCCCACCAGCGGCAGGAACGACGGCGCCGACTTTCCCGGCCCGAAGATCAGCCGCTCATAGGGGTCGTCGGTGATCAGCCAGATGCCGTAGTCGCGGCACCGCGCCAGGATCGGCGCGCGGTCCTCCGCCGGCAGGGTCCAGCCGGTGGGATTGTTCGGCGAGTTGAGGAACAGCACCTTGGTGTCCGGCGTCAGGGCGTCCATCAGCCTGTCGAGGTCGAGCCGCCAACGGCCCTGCGCCGGGTCCAGCGACACCGTCTCCAGCCGTGCCGACAGGATGCGCGGGATCTCCACGATGTTGGGCCACGCGGGCGTGGTCACCACCACCTTGTCCCCCGGAGAAACCACCGCCTGGCTGACCAGCATCAGGGCGTTGACCCCGGAACTGGTGATCGCCAGCCGCTCCGTGCCGAACGGCCGGCCGTGCAGGCCGCTCAGATAGGCCGACAGCGCCTCGCGCAGGTCCGGGCGGCCCAGGTTGTGGGTGTAGTAGGTCTCGCCCTCCATCAGCGCCCTGGCGGTCGCCTCGCGGATGAAGGCCGGCGTCGGCTGGTCGCTCTCGCCCACCCAGAACTTCATCACGTCCTTGCGGGCCATGCCGGCGTTGGCCACCTCGCGGATCTGCGACATGCGCAGCGCCAGGACTTCCTCGCGGGCGATGGGCGGACGGGCGATGGGCAGGGTCATTCTGGGCTCAGTTTCCGCCGGGCGCGGCGAAGGGTTGGTTGATCGCCCGGAACGCCGGCAGGGCCTCGCACATCGCCGCGTGCGCCGCCAGGGCCGGCCAGCCGGTCCAGTCGAACTCCGCGCGCAGGGCCCCGGTGAGGAAGGTCCACATGACGCTCAGCATGACATCGGCGTGGCTCAGGGTTTCGTCGAACAGATAGGTCGTTCCGCGCCCGGCCCGTTCGCCCTCCAGCAGGTCCAGGGTCTCGCCGATCTGCGCCTTGCAGCGGTCGACCCACATGGGAAAGGCGGTCTCGCGCAGCACCCGCTCGTAGACCAGGCTCACGCCCTTGTCGGCGACGCCGGCCGCGAAGCCGCTGATGCGGATGAGCTCGCGCCCCTCGCGTCCGCTGCGCGCCAGGCTCGCGCGCCCGGCGCCGGCCATATCGTCGATCACGCTCAGGATGGCGGCGGAGTCCGCGATAGCGATGCGGTCGCTGGTGACCAGGGTCGGCACGCGGCGCAGCGGGTTGAACTTGGCGATCTTGTCGGCGTCCCCGAACGTCGACCAGGGCTTGTGCTGGAAGCTCACCCCATAGGTCGTCAGCGCGATCCCCACGCGCCGCACGAACGGCGAATCGTACTGCCCGATCAGCATCATGGCGCGGGGTCCTGACAACGGCTGGCGTCAGCGCCTTCTACATCAGCGGGCCAAGCCGTCGACCCCCTCAGTTCCTCCCCATCGGGGGAGGTGGCGCGCAGCGCCGGAGGGGGTCCGCTCAAACCTCGAAGGACCCCCTCGGTCACCTCCGGTGACAGCTCCCCATGGGGAGAGCGACTAAGCCTACTTCCCATCCGGCGCGGTGATCGGGCGGGCGTCCTTCCACTTGTAGGGCAGGGTGTCGGGGATCACCGAAACCTCGGTGGTGAACTTGAACGGATAGGCCGTGCCGCTGGGATAGGTCAGCTCGACGAAATAGGCGGTCCAGCCGGCGGCCGGCTTGGCGACCTTGCCGACCCAGGTCCCATCGGCCTGCCGGGTCAGCAGCGTCGAGGTGAAGGCCTTGCCGATGGTGTCGACGCGGAAGTCGCGCGCCTTGGGATCGTTCCCCTGCCACAGGCGCACCTCGGTGGGCTTGGCGGTCGACTTCACCACGATCGCCCCGTCCGGCCGCACCACCCACGAATAGTTCGGGATCGGGGTCCTGTTCAGCACCGCGGCGTAGAAGGCGGTGATGCTGTCGCCGATGTCGGTGCCCGCCGTCGAGTGCTTGGAATTGGGGATCATCCGCAGGCGCTTCACCTGCGGCAGCAGATGGTAGGAGAACTTGGTGTTGTCCGGCGGGAAGTACTGATCGCCCACCGCGTTGATGATGTACTTGGGCATCTTCATCGACGGCCGGTCGCGGTAGTTCAGGGGGTCCTCGATCCGGTTGACCTCGTTCATCCCGGGCGAGCCGATCAGGCCCGGGATCAGGCCGTTGTCGATGTAGTCCTTCAGCGCCGGCGAGAAGTAGCCCATCGCCTCCCAGTGGTGCTTGGCGGTGGCGTCCACGTCGAGCACGTTGATGACGATCGGAATGATCGCCTCCACGCGCTTGTCGAGCGCCCCCACCAGCCAGGTGGTCCAGGCCCGCTTGGAGCCGCCGGAGACCACGAACCTGTCGACCCGGGGGCCGCCCTTGACGCTCTCCAGGTACTGCTGGATCGCGGTCATCCCCTGGGTTCCGCTCTTGACCATCGGCAGGCGCACGAGATCGAGCGGATTGCGATCCTTGGCGAATTTCGCCTGCTGGTAGGCGATGATCCCGTCCTCGGTGCGGGGCTTGGGATCCTCGGTGAAGCGCAGCGGCTGGTTGGGCACGTCGTCCAGCTCGGTGACCACCGAGTGGGTCTCCAGCGCCATCTTCACCCAGCGCTCTGGCGCGGTCTGCGGCGCGGGGTCGGTGTTGTCGCCGCCGGTGATGAACATGAAGCCGGTCTTGTGGGCGACCTGATCGGGCACGATCACCGTGATCCAGTTCTTCCAGACCGGCTTGTCGACCTCTTTGTCGGTCAGCCACTTCTGCGAGGTCATGTCGAGCACCGCGCCGTGGTAGCCGAGGCCGGAGATCGTGTGGTCGACCTTCCAGGCGAAAACCGGATCGGGCTTGGCCACATAGGCGTCGAGCGCATTCTTCGGATTGGCCAGCGCCGGCGCGCTGACAACCGAAAACGCGGCCAGCGCGGCCACGGCCGCCGCCGCGCCCAACAGCTTCAGGATACGCATCTAGACCCTCCCACTTGGACCGTCCCCGCGGCCCTTGCCCCACCATGGCGCCGGTCGTTGACAGGGCCAAGGGCGCGGCGGATTGTTCGCCAACCTAACAATCTGAAAGAAGGCGGCGCGAACGTGCGTCCTGAAGAGGCCGACCTGGCGCATCGCCTGCAACGGCTGGTCATCCGGCTGAACCGCGAGCTGCGTTGGGAGAGCGCCGAGATCGGGGTCTCCAGCGCCGACGCCATGGTGCTGTTCGACCTGCGCCGCCATCCCGGCGCCGGGGTCTCCGACCTCGCGGGCATGGCCCAGATCGCCCGCTCGGTGATCAGCGAGCGGGTCAAGCGCCTGCAGGCCGCCGGCCTTGTCGAACGCGACGCCGTGGTCTGCGACGACCGCCGCCGGGTGGGCCTGAAGATCACCTCTGCCGGCCACGCGGTGCTCACCCGCATGGCGCGCATCCGCCGCGACCGCATCGCCGCGCGCCTGGCGGGCCTCTCCGACGACGACCGCGCGGCCATCGAGCAGGCGGTGGATGCGCTCGATCGCCTGCCGCAGTGGCGCAGCGCCGCCGAGCTGGCCGCCGACGCCCAACGCCAAGGCCGCAAGACAAGCGGCCAGCCATCAGAGGGAAGGGACCAGGACCATGAGCGGAGACAAGCTCGACAGACGTGACATCATCGGCCTCGCCGCCCTGGGCGCCGCGGCGCTGGGCGCGACCCCAGGCCTCGCCGCCACCGCGGGCAAGAAGGCCGGCAAGGCCAAGGCCGCGCCCTCCCTGCCCGGCGGGGCCATGCACGGCCCGGGCGCGCCCGAGGTCACCAAGGTGGTGCAGACCAGGTCAGGTCCGGTGCAGGGCCTGGTGATCGAAGGCGTCAATCACTTCAAGGGCATCCGCTACGGCAAGGCGCCGATCGGCAAGCTGCGCTTCATGCCGCCGCGGCCGGTGGAGAGCTGGACCGAAATCTACGACGCCACCGACTTCGGCGCGCCGGCCATGCAGCTCGCCAGCGGCACGACCGTCGACACCACCAACGACTTTGGCATGCAGATGCACCGGGTGTTCACCACGCCCTCCGACATCAAGATCCAGAACGAGGACTGCCTGTTCCTCAACGTCTGGACACCGGCCCCCGACACCAGGAAGCGCCCGGTGATGGTCTGGATCCACGGTGGCGGCTTCGCCTACGGCTCCGGCAGCCAGCCGATCTACCAGGGCGACGGCCTGGCCAAGTTCGGCGACGTGGTGGTGGTCAGCCTGAACCACCGCCTCAACGTCTTCGGCTACCTGAACCTGGCCGAGGCCATGGGACCGGACTACGCCTCCTCCGGCACCGTGGGGATGCAGGACCTGGTGCTGGCCCTGCAATGGGTGCGCGACAACGCCCAGGCGTTCGGCGGCGACCCGGACAACGTCATGATCATGGGTCAGTCCGGCGGCGGCCAAAAGGTCTCGATCCTCTGCGCCATGCCGTCGGCCAAGGGCCTGTTCCACAAGGCGGCGATCCAGAGCGGACCCGGCCTGGCGGTGGGCCGTCCCGGCCCCGCGGCGGCCGGCGCCAAGCGGCTGCTCGATGCGCTCGGCGTCAAGCCCGGCGACCGCGCGGCCCTGGAGGCGGTCCCCGCCGAGACGATCATCGCCGCGGCCGCCAAGCTGGGCGGCGGACCGGGCGGCGGCGGCGCGGGCGGCGGCCCGATCCTCGACGGCGTGGCCATCACCCGCGATCCCTTCACGCCCGACGCGCCCTCGGTCAGCGCCGACGTGCCGATCCTGGTGGGCTGGGCCAAGGACGAATGGACCATCTTCACCGCCGGCGAGCCCTGGTTCGGCAAGCTGACCGAGGCGGAGCTGCAGCAACGCGTGAAGCCCATGGGCGCCGGCGGCCAGAAGCTGCTGGCCGCGATCCGCAAGGCCTACCCGGACTACAGCCCGACCTATCTCTGGGTGCAGATGATCAGCGTCCGCGTCATGCAGGGCTCCGAGACGCTCGCCGAACGCAAGGCGGCCGAGGGCCGCGCGCCGGCCTATGTCTACATGACCAGCTGGGAGACCCCGGCGTCGGGCGGCGTCTTCAAGACCCCGCACACCATGGAAATCCCCTTCATGCTCTACAACTTCGACCGGGTGCGGGCCTTCGTCGGGCCAGGCCCGCAGCCGAAGCACATGGCCGACCAGATCGCCGGCGCCTGGGTGGCCTTCGCCCGCACCGGCAAGCCCGACCACGCCGGCATCCCCCATTGGCCCGCCTACAACGCCCAGACCCGGCCGGTGATGGACTTCAACCTGAAGAGCCGCGTCATCAACAATCCGCTGCCAGAGGTTCGCGAAGCCCTGAACGGCCTCACCTCCGCCCCGCCGCGACGGTGAACAGGAATCTTCCTTTCCCACGCGTGGGAAAGGGGGACCGTTCGCCGAAGAGCGAAGGGTGGAAAGGGAAAGCCTCAGGCTCGGCGCGTCCGCCTTCCCTCTCCACCACGCCCTCTGCGGCACGCGGTCTCCCTCTCCCGCTCCGCGGGAAAGGAACTACGTAGTTCTACCAGCCGTACGACTACGCTGTGACGCCCTGCCGCGTTAACGACTCGGTAGCATTCGCGCAATCTGCGGTTGCTCGACGGCTTTCCAACCACACGGCGAGCAAACGAAGGGGTCGCCCGGTCAACCCGCGGCGGCCCCCTCCCCTTTTGGGGCTCAGCTCCGCGGCATTCGCCGCTGCGCCGACGGGACTTAGCTTCGCGGCATCCGCCGCTGCGCCAGCGCCGCGCAGGACGCCGAGCCGATCGGCCCCTGCTCGTCGTAGAGGAAGCATTCGCCGATCGCGACCCCGTCCGTCGCCCCGTGGTTGACCACCTCATAGCCGATCCATTCGGTCGCCGGCTCGCGGTGCAGATAGACCGTCACGTCGGAGTTGATGAACTCCAGCCCCGCGTCGCCGGCATTGGAGAACGGACTGGCGAAGTCCGCCGAGACCGCCACCCGGACGAAGGGCGTCAGGGGACGGCCGCCCACCAGCTCGCGCACCTCGCTCATCCAGGTCCGCTTCTGGCCCACCGTGCCGAAGTCGCCGGCGATCCGGCGCATGGCCCACATGCCGCCCATGCCGGCGCGCGCGTCGGTGGGCGGGGCGATGTCGCCGGGCTTGGGCGCGTCCCAGGTGGCGGGTTTCCAGACGTTGCCGGCGGGGTTCTCGGTCCGCTTGAGCAACTGGCAGGTGGCGCGCCCGGCGCTGACCCCGCCGGAGATGAACTCCGCGTCGATCACCCGGATGCGGTTGCCGGCGCGCACCACCATGGTCTTCACCTCCACGGGCGAGAGGTCCGGTAGGCGGTACATGTCCACCGTCAGCCGCGCCGGGATGAAGTCGGGGCTGCCGTGCAGCCGCTCGATCTCCGCGCCCAGCAGGCCAGCGATCACCCGCCCGTGCAGCGAGTTGGGATTCCACGGTCCGCGCGCCGCGGGCGTCGGGACGTAATGCGTCCCCTCGATCTGGAAGAAAGGTTCGTTGCTCATGGCCAAGCTGGGTAGGGCCGGGCGCGCGCGCGATCAAGCGCCGCAATCCGGCTTTGAGGCCCCTTGAGTCGGCGCGTAGCATCCCTGCCGACGCGTCAGGCCGCGAGATGAAGGAGCCCGGTCGGATGGCCGATCACAGCGGTCCGCCAAGCCCCGGATCCGGGGAGGCCTTCGACCGGGCCCGCGCTCTGGAGCGCTCCGGCGACCTGGCGGGCGCGCTCGCAGCCTACGAAGCCGCGCTCGCCGCCCAGCCGAACGATCCCGACATTCTGGCCGCCCTGGCCACGCTCGCCGGCCGCATGGAGATGCACGAGGTCGCCGCCGCGCTGTGGGCGCAAGTCAGCCTCGCCCAGCCCGGCCGGCTGGAGGCGCTGGACGGCCGCGCCCGGGCGCTGCGCGACCTTGGCCGGTTCGATGAGGCGATCGGCTTGCTCCGCGAGACCTTGCTGGCCAACCCGCAGGAGCCCCGCCTCTGGAACAGCCTGGGCGTCACCCTCACCCAGGATGGCCAGGCGGAACTGGCGCTGACCTTTCTCGGCGAGGCGGTGCGCCTCGACCCCGGCCTCGCCACCGCCCCCTACAACCGCGGCAACGCGCACTTCGACCTGGGCCAGCTCGACGCCGCCGCCGCCGACTACGCCGCCGCGGCCGAGGCTTCCCACGATACGGCGGAGGGCGCGGTCATCGCCTTCGCCCAGGCGACCCTGGCGCTGGCGCGCGGCGACCTCGCCACCGGGTGGGATGGCTATCAGGTCCGCCTCTCGCCGCTCTGGCCCAAGGCGGTGACCTTCGACGCGCCCGGCCGCCCCTGGACGCCGGGCGACGACCTCGCCGGCCGCCACCTGCTGGTGCTGGCCGAACAGGGCCTGGGCGACGAGCTGATGTTCGCCAATCTCCTCCCCGACGTGGTCCACGCGCTCGGGCCGGACGGCCAGCTCAGCCTCGCCGTCGAGCCCCGCCTGGTCGAGCTCTTCCGCCGCAGCTTCCCCGCCGCCCAGGTCGGCGCCCACGCCACCGACAGCCACGACGGTCGACGCCGCCGCGCCGCGCCGAACCTCGCGAGCCCGCGCCCCGTCGACCTGTGGGCGCCCATGGGCGCCCTGCCCCAGGGCTTTCGCCGCGCCATTACCGACTTCCCGACCGCGCCCGGCTACCTCAAACCCGACCCCGCCCGCATCGCCCATTGGAAGGCCTGGCTCGGCGAAGGGCCGCCCGCCGTCGGGATCACCTGGCGCAGCGGCAAGCTGGGCGGCGACCGCCAGCGGCAGTATCCGCCCCTGGAGCTCTGGGCGCCCATCGCCAGCACGCCCGGCCTGCGGGTCGTCAACCTGCAGTACGGCGACTGCGCCGGCGAACTGGCCGAGCTCGCCGCGCTCGCTGGCCGCCCGATCCTGCAGCCGCCCGGCCTCGACCTGCGCGAGGACCTGGAGGGCCTGGCCGCGCTCACCGTCGCGCTCGACCTGACGATCAGCGTCTCCAACGCCACCGCGGCGCTCGCCGGCGCCTGCGGAGCGCCCCTGCTGCTGATCGGCGGCCCGGCCAACTGGGCGCGCCTGGGGACCAACGCCTATCCCTGGTACCCGCAGGCCCGGATGCTGACCGCGCAGCGCTTCGGCGACTGGGCGAAGCCCATGGCCGACGCCGCCGCCGAGGTCGCCAAGCTGGCTAGGCCGGGCTGACCGCCGCCTTCGCCCCCGCCTCGCCCTTCGCCAGCACCGCCGCCAGCGCCATGTCGGCGGTGACGTTGCCGACGGTGCGGAAGATGTCCGGGATCACCTCCACCGCGATCAGGATCGGCAGCAGGTCCACCGGCAGGCCCAGGCTCAGGCAGATCGGCGCGATGGAGGCGAAGAACGACACCTGCCCGGGTAGGCCCACCGAGGCCATGGAGGTCGCCACCGCCACCAGGGTCGCGCCCAGGTACTGCATGGCGCTGGGGTGGACGCCGTAGACCTGGGTCACGAACAGCGCGACGCTGAAGTTGGCCACCGGCCCGGTGATCCGGAACACCGAGACCGCCAGCGGCAGCACCAGGCCGCTCACCCGATCGGGCACGCTCAGGTCATCGCGGCAGCGCTCGATCATCGCCGGCAGGCAGGCCAGCGACGACTGGGTAGCGAAGGCGGTGACCTGCACCGGCGCCGCCGCGCGGGCGAAGCGGCCCAGCGGCACGCGGCCCAGCATCGCCACGACATAGGCCACCAGCGTCATGCCGACATTGCCCAGCACGATGGCGGTCACGTAGTGGGCGATGACGCCCGCCGCGCCCACGCCGGCCCGCAAGCCCACGCCCAGCGCCAGGGCGAAGACGCCCACCGGAGCGGCGGCCAGCACCCAGCGCACGATGGTCACCATCACGTCGCCCAGGCTCTGGAAGATCGCGGTGAAGGCCTCGCGCCGCCCATCCGGCAACCTGGTCACCGCGAAGCCGAAGAAGCCCGCGAACACCACCATCGGCAGGATGGCGTCCTCCGAGGCCGCCTTCAGGATGTTGCCAGGGGCCAGCCCCGCGACGAAGCCGGTGAAGGTCGGCGCGGCCTTGGCCACCTCCGGCGCCGCCACCGCGCCGGCCCTCAGCGCCGCGACGCCCGGCCCCGCCACCGGCCAGATGGCGTAGAACACCTGCGCGAACCCCAGGGCGAAGACGGCGCTCAGCGTCATCAGGACCGCGATCCAGATCAGCGTCCGCACCGCCAGCCGCCCGGTGGCCGCCGCGTCCGCCACGCCGGCGATGCCGGTGACCATCACCGCGAAGATCAGCGGCACCACGGTCATCCGCAGGCTGTTCAGCCACAGGTTCCCCACCGCCTCGATCAGGCCGATGACGGACTTGACGCCCGGCCCTCCGAACGCCGCGGCCAGCGCGCCCAGCGCCAGGCCGGCCGCCAGGGCGATCATCACTCGCACGCTCAACGATCGCAGCATCGATGCTCCCCAACCCGAACGGCGACCTTGGCGCGGCGCCTTCCCCCGCGCAAGGAACCTCCCTAGGCTCACGCCATGCGAAGGAGCGTCCCATGGCCGGCCTGAAGGACAAGCGCGGCTTCATCGACAAGGACCGCCTCGACCTCTCCGAGCGCAAGGCGGTGGAATACTGGATGAAGCGCTGGGGCGTGACCCAGGACCAGATCGTCTCCGCCCACCGCAAGGTCGGCCGCCTCACGAAGGACATCGCCGCCGAACTCGGCAAGAAGCGCTGAGCGGGGCGGCCTGGCTGCCTCATCCCCACCTGCTCGTCATTCCCGGGCTTGTCCCGGGAACCCAGGATCGCGACGCCCGCCAGCAAAGGCTAGGCGCCGCCATGCGCGCCCCTCGGCCACGGAGTTCATAGGTTCCCGGGACAAGCCCGGGAATGACGAGCTTAGAGGATGGGAAAACCCACCCCGCCGCCGTCTTCATGCCGGTCCGAAATCACTTCCCCCCGAGGGATCGAACCTTGGCCTTGGGCGTTATCTGATCTCGCCCTCACAGGAGTTTCGATGTCGCGACTGCGCAAACAGCTTCCGGCCCATCTCGGCGCCGGCGAACTGCATTATCGCGGGTTCACCGGGCCGGTGGACTACGAGATCCAGGGCGATCCGGCGACGCTGCGCCTGGGCCCTCTGCGCCTGCGCGGCTCGCTCACCGCGACGGCCGAGGTGGCCGCCGAGGCCTTTCGGGCCGGCGAGGCGGAGCTGAAGCTGGAGGACGGCGCCCGCTTCCGCGTCACCGTGGTCGGCCACTCCTCAGGCTCCGAGGTCGCCTATTTCGAGATGCGGGTCTGACGCCCCCGGGGCCGCCCCAGCCCCCTAGTGTTGCAGCGGGTGGGCGAAGCTCGCGCGCGGCAGGCTGAACAGCAGCCGTTCGCCTTCCCACACTTCGGCGCGCACCCCGTCGGCGCGTTGCGCCAGCAGGCGCGCGGCGGCGCCGATGGCGTGACTTTCGGAAATGTCGGGCAGCACCTCGAAATGAGGCACGCCGCCGGTTTCGCGATGGATGTAGCAGAAGTAGGTCATCGCAGAATCTCAGGATCTGGAAGCGGACGCCGACCGGGCGGCCGCGGTCTCCCCGTCGCCAAGGTCAAGCTACTCAGGGCGACTGTCGCAGAGCTTGCACCCTGCGGCCCAGCTCGCCAAAGCAAATTCCAGGCATTCGTGAGTAAAACCGACGTGATTGTCCGGTACCCGACACAGTGTCGGCGCCTATCTGCCCTGGCGGCCGGCCCCGCCGGTGCTTGGATCAGGCGCGCGCCTGGTAGCGCATGGTCAGCGAATAGCTGAGCTCGCCCTCGCCGCCGTCGTGGCGCAGGCGTTCGGCGATGGCGTTCAGCGCCTGTTCCTGGTCGCCAAGCCGCGCGAGCTCCACCCCGTCGCGGCGCACGATCCAGTCGCCGTCGCTCTCCACCACTTCGAACTTCATCGCGCCCTGTCCACTGCAACCGATGCGATAAGACTGCAGAGGTTAAGACACCAAGCGCGTGCATCCGCCGCCGCCTGCGCCCTGTTGTCGCACGTCAGGGGCGCCGAACGTCGATCGGTAGATCGCAGACGCTGAACCGCGCGCCGAGCCTGGCCTTGGTCCGCGCCGCCAGCGCCCGGAACGCCGGCCCGCCGGTGTCGGCGACCTGCAGCCTCGGCCGCTCCGCCGCCGGCAGGTCGGCGGCCACGCGCACGCGGACCATCCTGTCGGGGTCGGCCGGCGGCTCGCCGACCTTTACGGCGCGCACCACGTCCAGCCCCTGCACCACCCGGCCCCAGACCGCGTAGTCGTGGTCCAGCCGCCGCGCCGGGGCGCGCATGAAGAAAATCTCCGAATTGGCCGTGTCGATCCCCGCCTGGCGGCCCATGCCGGCCACCCCGTCGCAATAGACGCCCCAGATCCTGGGGCGATGGTCGCTCCCCAGCGCCTGCTCCGTCTCCGAGACCCCGGCCACCGGGACCGAGCCCACGAAGCCCTCGATCCCGTCGCTACGGCTCACCACCGTGGTCAGCGGCGTCCCGGCGGGCAGCCGCGCGCTGAACTCCGCCGGCAGGTCCGGATAGGTCGAGGTTCCGCCGTCGTGGTTGTTGGGATTGCCGGTCTGGTCGACGAAGCCCTCGATCACCCGGTGGAACTTGAGGCCGTCATAGACGCCCTCCCGCGCCAGCCGCTTCACCCGCTCCACCGCCTTTGGCGCCAGGGCCGGCGCCATCTCCACCACGATCCGCCCCTTGGACGTGTCGATCACCAGGGTGTTCGCCAGATCCAGCCCCCGCCAATCGGCATGAGGCGCAGCGCCCGTCGAAAGCACCGCCGCCACCACCGCCAGTCCCATCCACCGCATAGCCCGCCCCTTCAGCCCCTGAGAATTTGAACCACGGAAAACACGGAAGGCGCACGGAAGAAGATTCGTCCGCGGCCAACCTTTCTTTCCAATCCGGCGATAATCTTCCGCCAAACCCGCTCTTTCCCGCGCGAAACGGCAGCTTATCTTGCCCCTCGAAAGAGCGCCCCCTCGGCGAACGAGGCGTGGCGCCAGGAGGACCCCACATGATCGACAAACGCAGCTTCGCGAGCCTCGGCGGCGCCGACCACGGCTGGCTGAAGGCCAAGCACCATTTCTCGTTCGCCAACTACTACGATCCTAAGCGCATGGGCTGGGGCAGCCTGCGCGTCTGGAACGACGACGAGATCGCCCCGCAGTCCGGCTTTCCGCCGCATCCCCACGCCGACATGGAAATCATCACCTACGTCCGCCGGGGCGCCATCACCCACAAGGATTCCATGGGCAACGAGGGCCGCACCGGCGCGGGCGACGTGCAGGTGATGAGCGCCGGCTCCGGCATCCGCCACGCGGAGTACAATCTGGAGAACGACGCCACCACCCTGTTCCAGATCTGGATCGAGACCGACAAGCCGGGCGGCCCGCCCAACTGGGGCGCCAAGCCGTTCCCCAAGGGCGACCGCGCCGGCAAGTTCGTGACGCTGGCGTCCGGCCTGCCGGGCGACGACGACGCCCTGCCGATCCGCACCGCCGCCCGCGTGGCCGGCGCCACCATCAAGGCCGGCGAGACCACCGAATACGCCCTCGACGCCTCGCGCCACGCCTATCTGGTCTCGGCGCTGGGCTCGGTGGAGGTGAACGGCGTGCGTCTCGACGCCCGCGACGGCGCGGCGATCACCGGCGAGACCGCCCTGCGGATCACCGCCCTGGAAGACGCCGAGGTGGTGCTGGTCGACGCGGCCTAGGCGCGCTCGTCCGGCTGAAATAATAGCGAGAGGCGCCGGGCCCAGCTTGCGGGCTCGACGCCTTTCGAAGGTCCGCCCCATGAAGCTCAGGATCGCCGTCCTCGCCGCCGCGGTTTCCATCGCCGGCGCGGCCCTCGCCCAGTCCGACCAGCCGGGCGTGCGGATCGACAGGCCGCTGGATCTCCGCAATCCCGACGACAGCGCCCAGGCGATGAAAACCCCGGCGCTCGCCCTGGCCCGCGACGAGATCCACGAGGCCTGTTCCGTGGACATGCACGCGCTGTGCGGCGGCAAGACCGGGGCGGCCGCCGACCGATGCCTCGTCTATCATCGGCTGAGCTTCAGCACGCCCTGCCGGCACGCCATCGCCGACTTCCAGGGCAAGGTCACCATGGGCGCCAGCGAGACCCTGGTGTCGTTCCAGCCCTACAGTGGCGAGCGGGGGCCCCCGCGCAACGGCCCGCCGCCCGCACGCCTGCAGCACCGCGACCACGTCGGCGTGACCGAGACCGGCGACTGAGGCTTGAACCTGCACCGCTAATCCCATAGCCACGTCACAAAGTGACCTTGGGGGAGCGTGGATGCCTGGATTGATGTTGGCCCTGGCCCTGGCGGCCCAGGCGAGTGCGGCGTCCGCCGCGACCCCGCCGGCTCAGGTTCACCAGTACCGCGGCGTGATGATCTCCCCCGACGGCGCGCGGATCGCCGCCATCGAGAGCGACGACCCCTTCACCTCCGAGGCCGATCCGCACCCCACCGTCGTGGTGCGCAACCGGGCGGACGGGGCGATCCTCGCCAAGTACGACCCCTGCGGAACCTGCTTCTACGCCGACGCGGCCTGGTCGCCGGACGGCAAGGCCCTGGCCTTCGTCTCCTCCAACCGCAAGGCGCGCACGGCCACCCTGCAGGTGGTGCGCGACGGCAAGGCGGCGACGGTCCTCGACTTCCCTGGCCTGGTGGAGACCCCGCGCTGGTCGCCGGACGGCCAGACGCTCGCGGTGCTGGTCACCGACAAGCCGCGCAAGATCTCCGGCGCGACCCAGGCCGGCGCCCCCATCGTCGGCGAGATCGGCGGCGCCACCGACGAGGCGCGCATCGCCGTCATGCCGGCCCCAATTGACGGAAAAACGGGTGGAGCGCTGAAGATGCTCTCGCCCGCCGACACCTACATCTACGAGTACGACTGGACCCCGGACGGCAAGGGGTTCGTCGCCACCGAGGCCAAGGGCGACGGCGACAACAACTGGTGGATCGCCAAGCTGGCGGCGGTCGGCGTCGACGGCTCGTTCCGGGTGATCGCCGACCCGCATGTGCAGATGAAATGGCCCAAGGCCTCGCCGGACGGCAAGACGGTGACCTTCATCGGCGGCCTGCATTCCGACTTCGGCCCCACCGGCGGCGACCTCTGGACCGCCCCCTTCGCGGGCGGGGCGGCCACCGACAGGACACCCAATTACAAGGGCAGCCTCACCTCGCTCGCCTGGCGCGGCAGGACGCTCTACGCCACCGCCATCGAAGGCGACCACAACGCCGTGCTGACCGTCGATCCGGCCAGCGGCGCGACCAGGACCCTGCTTTCCGGCCCCGTCACCCTGTCGGCCGGCGAAGGCAAGGTCTCGCTCAGCGCCGACGGCAAGCTGATGGCCGGCGTCTCGGAGGACTTCACCACCCCGCCGCACATCGGCGCGGGCCCGGTGGCGAGCCCCCACCAGATCACCCACGACAACGACGCCCTGACCGCCCAGGTCACCGCGAAGTCGATCGCCTGGAAGAACGAGGGCTTCAATGTCCAGGGCTGGCTGACCGGCCCGCTCAATCCCGTGCCCGGCAAGAAGTATCCGATGATCGTGCTGGTGCACGGCGGCCCGTCCTCGGCGGTGCAGCCCACCTACATGTGGAAGGGGACCACCAACGACCTGGTGCAGCACGGCTTCTACGTCTTCCAGGCCAACCCCCGCGGCTCCTTCGGCCAGGGCGAGGCCTTCACCCGCGCCAACGTCAAGGACTTCGGCGGCGGCGACCTGCGCGACATCCTGGCCGGCGTCGACGCGGTGGAGAAGGTCGCCCCGGTCGATGACAAGCGCCTGGGCGTCTACGGCCACTCCTATGGCGGCTACATGACCATGTGGACGGTGACCCACTCCAACCGCTTCAAGGCGGGCGTGGCCGGGGCCGGCATCGCCGACTGGGTCAGCTACTACGGCGAAAACGGCATCAACCAGTGGATGGTCCCGTTCTTCGGCACCACCGCCTACAAGGACCCGGCCGCCTACGACAAGTTCTCGCCGATCCGCTACATCCAGAACGCCAAGACCCCGACCTTCATCTACGTGGGCGAGCGCGACGTGGAATGCCCGGCCGACCAGTCCCTGCAATTCCACGCGGGCCTGGACGCGGTGGGCGTTCCCAACTCCCTGGTGATCTACGCCGGCGAAGGCCACGGCATCCGCGACGCGGAGCACAAGGAAGACCTGAAGAACCGCATCCTCGGCTGGTTCGACAAATACCTGGGCCAGTCTTAGGGCGGCGTCCTCAACCCTTGTGGATCGGGTCGATCCAGGCGACGCCTTCGGGCTTCTCGGCCGGCTCGATCTCCAGGTTCACCACCACCGCCTCGCTGTCGCTGCGCACCAGGACGCAGGAGAGCGGCTCGTCGGTGGAGGCGTTGATCTCCTGGTGCGGCACGAAGGGCGGCACATAGATGAAGTCGCCGGGCCCGGCCTCGGCGGTGAACTCCAGGCGCTCGCCCCAGCGCATGCGCGCGCGGCCGCTGACCACATAGATCACGCTCTCCAGCGGCCCGTGATGGTGCGCGCCGGTCTTGGCGTTGGCGTGAATGTGGACCGTGCCGGCCCACAGCTTCTGGGCGCCCATCCGCGCCCGGTCGATGGCGACGGCCCGGTCCATGCCAGGCGTCGTGGCGCTGACCTCGCCCAACTGGTCGCCGGGGACCACGCGCACGCCGGAGTGCTTCCAGCCGTCGGCAGGGGTATCGCTCATGGCGTCCAGCAGACGCTTAGGCCCTCAGCTTGGCAAGCCTTCCGCCCTGGCCTTGCGCCCTATTCCCGGGCCAGCACGTAGCGCAGGGCCCGCGTTCCGAAGGTCAGCAGCAGGGCGACGATCAGCAGATCGTAGCTCAGCCGCCGCGCCCAGCCCTCCACCAGGAACTCCATCGCCAGGAGCGCGCAGAGGCCGCCGCAGATCACCCCGCTCCAGTGCAGGAAACGCCCCAAGGCTCCGGCCGGGCCGACCTCGGCCCGCTTCAGGCTGGGCCAGATGAAATTGGGCATTTCAGGTCTCCCGCGGGACGGCCGGACATGGCGTCAGCCTTGCTCGCGCAGGATCGGGGCTTGGGTAGGGCTGCTCTGTTTCAGCCCTTCGGCCCTCCGCAACGAAGCGCGGCCCTCAATTGCGAAATCGCGTGATTCAGACCGGCGGCGCGGGCTCGTTCAGTGCACCCTGGGCGGCTCGACGACGGTCTCGTCCCATTCGCCGACATCGTCCTGGATCAGCACGTGGCGCGGTTCGCGGTCCAGCACCGCGAAATCGCTGGCGGCCTTCAGGGCCTCGTCCTTGGTGGCGAATTCGCCAAGTTCGCCCTCGGCCTCGTCGACCAGCAGCCAACGCCCGTCGAACGCCACAACGCTGAGATCGAACATCGCGGTCTCCTGCCCAGCTCGCCCGAAAGGCGGCCCCTGCCTTGGGATCGCCTTATTTCACCGAACACCGACCCATTGCGCCATGTCCGATGGTCGCAGCTTAGGCACGACCACCCTCACCGGTTCGTTAAGGCCGGCGGCGCGTGCGCGGCTCAGCCCTCGTCGCGGAAATAGGGCTCGACCGGGCCGTTCAGCTTGATGGTCAGCTGCTTGCCGCGGCGGTCGAGCGTCTTGCCGACGGCCAGCTTCACCCAGCCTTCGGAGACGCAATATTCATCGACGTTGGTCTTGTCCTCGCCCTTGAACCGCACGCCCACGTTCATCGCCAGCAGGTCGGCGTCATAGAACGGGCTATCCGGATCGGTGGCCAGTCTGTCGGGAAGCGTGGGGCGGTCGGAGGCTTGTTCGGTCATGGGCGTCCGCCTCGCACAAGCCTGCGTCCGGTTCAAGCCGCGCCGACTCTGGCGAGGGTCTTGGCGCTCACCTCGCGGAAGGGGTAGAGTTCGCAAGTTGGGTATGAGAGTCCCACCAAGCGGACCCGACCCAGCGCAGGCGTTAGGGAGGCGCTGACATGATCCTGAACAAGCTTTCCATCCTGGCCGCCGTCAGCGCGCTGGCGCTGGGACACGCCGCGTTCGCCGCCCCGGCTGCGCCCTATCACGCGCCGCGCACCCCCGACGGCCAGCCCGACCTGCAGGGAAACTGGACCAACGCCACCATCACCCCCTTCGAGCGGGACAAGAAGTACGGCGACCGCCTGGCGCTCACCGACGCGGAGGTGAAGCAGCTCGAGGGCAGCAACGCCGCCCTGGTCGCCAAGGGCAACGAGCCCACCGATCCCAAGGCCAAGGTCACCGACCTGCCCACCGACTGCGGCCGCGGCTTCACCGGCGTGAACTGCGGCTACAACTCCGCCTGGGTCGATCCCGGCACGCGGATCATCGACCTGGGGGGCGTCCGGCGGGATTCGATCCTGGTCTCCCCCGCCGACGGCCGCCTGCCGCCGATGCTGCCCGCGGCCCAGCAGAAGCTGCGGGCGCGCTTCGCCGGCGCCCGGGGCGGCGCGGGGTCGGCCGACAATCCGGAATCCCGGTCGCTGGGCGAGCGCTGCATCCTGAGCTTCGGCTCCTCGGCCGGGCCGCCGATGCTGCCGCTGCTCTACAACAACAACTACCAGATCGTGCAGACCAAGGACGAGGTCGCCATCGAGGTCGAGATGGTCCACGACCTACGCCACATCCGCCTCACCGGCAGCCATCCGCCGGCCAATGTGAAGCTGTGGATGGGCGACTCGCTCGGCCACTGGGAAGGCGACACCCTGGTGGTCGAGACCACCAACATGCGGCCGGAACAGAACTTCCGCGGCGCCTCGGCGGGCTCGAAGATCGTCGAGCGCTTCACCCGCGTCGGCCCAAACCAGATCAAGTACAGCTTCACCGTCGACGATCCGCAGGTCTACACCGCCCCCTACACCGGCGAAGTGGCGCTGAACGCCACCAAGGGCCCGATCTACGAATACGCCTGCCACGAAGGCAACTACGCGCTGCCCGGCATCCTGGCCGGCGCGCGCATGGAAGAGAAGGAAGCGGCCGCCACCAAGTCGGCCGCGGCGGGCGGCGGCGGGAAGTAGCCAAGTCGCTCCCCTTTCGGGGGAGCTGTCAGCCCCGGGTCCGGTGGAGCCGGCCCGAGGATAAACTCCGCTGACTGAGGGGGTCATCCGAGGTCTGAGCGGACCCCCTCCGGCCCTTCGGGCCACCTCCCCCAATGGGGAGGAACTTATCGGCAGCCGTCGACGACCTTTTCCAGTTCTGCCAGGCGCCTTTCGCGCAGCACCCGGCCCGCCGCGATCAGCTGATAGCGGTCGGCGGCGCCGCCGGCCTCGCGCAGGGCCGCGTCGGTGTCGGGGTATTTCGGCGCCCTGGGCAGGGTCTTCGGCACGCAGGCCTCCTTCACCGGCACCTGCACCTTGACCACCACCGGCGGGGGCGCGGGCGGGGCCGGCGCGGCGGCGGGCGGCGGCGGCGGGGCGACGGCCAGGTGCGGCGGCGTCTTCGGCTGCAGGCTCTGGCAGGCCCCGAGCGCCAGCGCGCTGAGCCCCAGGATCGCCGCCGATCGCAACGTGCTCGATCTCATCGCAGGGTTTCGAGCACCGCCCGGTCGGCGCTCTCCATGCGGGCGCAGACGTCGAAGCCCTGCGGTTCAGTGCCCGCCAGCCGCTGGGCGCGCTGCTCGGGCGTCAGGGCGGCGATGTTGACGCGGTTGCGGGCCAGGTCCGCCGGCCCACCCTCGCAGGCCGCCAGCCGCGCGTGCAGCGCCAGGCCGTTGCGCAGGTTCTCCGCCGTCAGCGCCGAAATCCGCTTCTTCAGCGTCACCTCGTTGTGCTCGGCCGAGACCGCCGTGCCGATCACCAGACCGCACATGATCACCGCCAGGCCGAACCCGACCGGGCCGGCCACGGGACTGGTGAACGCCTGAAAGACCGTGCGGAACATGTCGCCCTTCCCGACTGCGTAGAGGTTGGCCGACCGCGTAAAGCTTGGCCGACCGCGTAAAACTCGGCTCCAACACCTAAGAACGCCGGAACCGCCGACAAGCTCCGCCATAACTAAGGCGCGCCCGTGACGGACCGGTCGTGCACCCGACATACCCTCGTCGCCTGGCGGGTTTCTAACGGCGGCCGGGGCCTGAACGGGAGCCAGACCATGGCCGTCTACCGCATCTATCTGGTCCACGACGACGGACGCCTTGAGCCCGACGCGAGTTTCTACTGCACGACCGATGAAGAGGCGGTGATCAAGCTTCACCCTCCGCGCCACGCCGACATCCGCGCCGAACTCTGGCAGGGCGGCCGCTTCATCGCCGCCGCCGGCCACCGGCAAGGCTCCCGCCAGCGGCCGACCCTCCACGGCTAGGAAATTCGTCCACGAACCACAGGAACCTGAAAGGCCCGCGCAGCGGGCGCCTCAAGCCAAGGAACAGCACGGAAAACACGGAAAGAGCACGGAAGGCGCCGCTGCGATGCCGTGGCCTTCCGTGTTTTCCGTGGTTTGAATCTGACTGAGCTTCCGCTGTCGCGGAGTCTCGGGAAGCCCACCCCAGGTTCGTGGGGTTCGTGGGGTTCGTGGACTAAATCCCTTAGTGCATGGTCCCGGCGACGATCTCGAGCTTGTTGCCATCGGGGTCGAGGACGATGGCGCCGTAGTAGCCGGCGGCGATGTCCGGATGCGGACCCGCCGCGCGCACGCTGGTGGCCCCGCGCGCCACGGCGGCGGCATAGGCGGCGTCCACCGCGGCCCGGCTGTCGGCGGCGAACGCGATATGGGCCCCCAGGCCCGCCACCTGATCGCCGCTCACCGGATAAAGGTAAAGCTGGGCGCCCATGCCGCCGGGGCCGTAGCCCAGCTCACTCTCGCTGGCGTGGGTCGCCCCGTGGCCAAGCGGCTGCAGGAAGGCGTCGTAGAAGGTCCGCGCCTGCGACAGGTCACGGACGCCGACGGAAAGATGATCGAACATGGCGGTCCCCAGGGTGAAGCTTGGCCCTTCAGATAGGCAGCGCCTGGCCTTCGCGCCATCCGCCCCGCCCGTCAGTCTGCCTCGTCAGTCCGCCGCGAGGGGCATCGAGAAGGTGAACCGCGTCTCGGCCGGATCGGAGGCGACGCTCAGCGTCCCGCCGTGCGCCCGGGCGATCTCGGCGGCGATATAGAGGCCCAGGCCCAGGCCCTGCTGGCCGTGATGGTGCTCGGCCCGCTCGAACGGCTGGAACAGCAGCGCCTGCCGCTCCGGCGGGATCGGCGGCCCGGCGTTGGCCACCGACAGCGCGAAGCGGCCCTCGGCGGTCGCCGCGCGCACGCTGACCGCGCCGGCGTCCTCGCCGTGCCGCAGCGCATTGGCCAACAGGTTGGAGAGCAGTTGCGCCACCCGCCCGCTGTCGCAGGCGACGGCGGCGTCCAGCGCGATCTCGGCGACGATCTCCCGGTCCGGATTGGCCAGCCTCAGCTCCTCCACCGCCAGCAGGATCGCCTCGCGCAGGTTCGCATCCGTCCGCCGCTCGATCTCGAAGCCGCCGCCCAGCCGGGCGCGGGCGAAGTCCATGACGTCGTCGATCAGCCCCGCCATGCGCATGACGCTGGCCTGCATGGCGCTGACCAGCATCCTCGCCCGGTCATCGAGCGAACTCCTGGCCAGCAGGCGCCCGCCGGCCTGGATCGAGGCCAGCGGATTGCGCAGGTCGTGGCCCAGCACCGCGATGAACTGTTCGCGCAGCTCCGCGGCGTGGCGCTCGCTCAGCAGCTGCGCCTGGCTCTCTGCCAGCCGGTCCTGGCTTTCCATGTGCTGGGCGATCAGCTCGGCGAACAGCTTGAACATACCCATCACCGCCGGGTTCTTCAGCTTGGCGGGCCTGGGGTCGATGGCGCAGAGCGTCCCGAAGAACTGGCCGTCGCGGAAGATCGGTTGCGAGATGTAGCTCTGGAAGCCGTACTGCGCCGGCGTCGGGTGGCCGCAAAACTCCGCGTCCTCGGCGACATGGTCGATCACCACCGCCTGGCCGGTCTGGCGGATCTCGTCGCAAATGGTGGTGCCCACCTCCAGCTCGCCGCCGGGGATCAGGCCAAAGGCGATCTCGTCGCGCACCGCGCACGCGACCCAGCGGTCCTCGGTCACCCGCGCCACGGCCGCGAAGCCCATGCCGGTGGTGCGGCACACCACCTCCAGGATCATCGGCACGGCCTCGATCCGCGCGATATTCTCGACGTCTTCGGCGACACTCAAACCTGAAATTCCCGACCTCTAGCCCCTCGGGAATCATCGGAGCACAGGTTTGCCGGCTTGTCGCTCCGGCGCCCGACTTAGGCGCATCGCCTTACCTCCCCCGCGAAGCGGCGGGAGGTAAGATTTAGCTCTCCAGCGGGGCCGCCGCTCCCGAGGCCTTGAAGCCGATGGTCTCGTGGCTGCCGTCGCACCAGGGCTTGGTCTTCGAGGCGCCGCAGCGGCAGAGCCACACCTTCTTCTCGCCCTTCAGGTCGATGGGCTGGCCGGCGGAATCGACCATCTTCAGTTGCGACAGGTCGCCGCCGACGACGATCGATCCGTCGGCCGAGAACAGCATCTTGATCGCCATCGTCGTCTTTCCCCTATGCGCCCATTTCCTTGGCGGGGCGCCCCGGCCTTGGATGCCAAGGCGCCGCGAAGGTTCCCTACCTCGGCTTCTTGAACACCAGGACGAACTGGTCGGTCTTGCCGCGGATCGAGGGGTCGAAGACCAGCTTGTCGCGCGGGTCGGCGGGGTTGGCGAGCAGCTTGTCGTCCTCGGTCGCCAGCCTGAAGCCCGCCGCTTCCACCTCGCTCTTGACCTTCGCCTCGTCGATGCGGTGCAGGGTGTCGGAGACGGTGAGCGGCGCGCCGGGCTGGGCGGCGTGGTCGACCACCACATAGAGGCCGCCGGGCCTCAACGCCTTGAAGATTTCCTTGTTGGCGATGTCCGCCGTGTCGGCCGGAAAGGCCTTCAGGTGCAGGTCGTGGTAGTTCTGCACGGTCAGCACCATGTCCAGCCCGTCCGGCAGGCCGGCGTTGGCGATCGGCGCGGTCAGCGGGACGACGTTCTTGTAGTCGGCGACCACCGACGACTGCTCGGTCCCGTAGGCGGCGCGGAACTTGATGAACTCGCTGGACTGATAGGCGTAGACCTTGCCGTTCGGCCCCACGGCCGGTGACAGGATGCGGGTGAAGTAGCCGCCGCCCATCATGAAGTCGGCGACCTTCTGGCCAGGCTTCACCTGCGCCAGCGCCAGCAGCTCAGCGGGCTTGCGGGCCACGTCGCGCGAGGAATCGGCCGGCGGCCGCTTGATGTCGCCCAGCGCCGCGGTGAGGTTGGCCGGAACCGCCGCCAGGGCTGCTCCGCCCACGGCCGCCGCCGCCAGGATCGTCGCCGTCACCGCCAAAGCGCGCGTCATGTTCGAAGCCTCCCCAAGGCCAATGCCTCCGCGCAAACCTAGCACCGGTTTCCCGCCCCGCGCAGCGCTCGAAACGGAAAACCGCATGCTGGCGAGAGGCGACCTAGGGATGGCGCCCATCGTCGCCGTCTTAGTCGCAAGCCCGGCGTCCATGCCCAAAACGTCCCGCGGCCCAGAGCCCCGGCGCCCCCCGAGCGCCGGGGCTTTTATCTGGGCGCTATCCGGACGCTATCCGAGGCGCCCCCCGGCTTTTCTTCGCAGCCCCGCCCGCCAGGCCTTCCGCTCACGGAAGCCGCACGCTACCCCTAGCGTGTTCGGGGAACCTTGCCATGTCGAAGACCCACGCCGCCCGGGGCGGGCGCGTATGACCAGCGGCGCGACGGTCGAGGAAATCCCTGGCGTGCGGGCCACGCCCCTGCCGCCCGCTGACCGCACCCGCCTCCTGCTCTGGGTCGCCGTACCGGTGCTGGTGATCAATTTCGCCGCGCCCTACCTGCAGCTCATCGCGCTCCCCCTGGTCTTCTTCCTGAAGAACCGGCTGCACCAGAGCCCCGACCAGGTGGCGCTGTTCGCGCTGATCGCCGCCAGTCCCACCTATTTCGGCTGGCTGTTCGGCTTCATCCGTGACCGCTGGAGCCCGTTTGGCGGCGGCGACCGCGCGCACCTGCTGGTCTTTGGCCTGGGGACCGTGGCGGCCTATGCGGCGCTCGCCTTCGCGCCCCCGACCTATGGGGTGCTGCTGGCCGGCGGCCTCGCGGTCGGGGTCCTGCTGCAGTTCGTCAGCGGTTCGGCCAGCGGTATCGCCACCGCCATCGGGCGACGCCACGCCATGTCCGGCCAGATGTCGACGGCGATGAACACCGCCATCATCGTGCCCGCCGTGGCCTGCGGCTGGCTGGGCGGGTTGCTCGCCGATTCCATCGAGGACGTGCCGGCCGCCCGCGCCCTGCGCTCGGTGTTCCTGATCGGCGCCGGCCTGATGGTGCTGATCGCCGCCTTTGGCGCCTTCGGGCCCAGGCGCGTCTTCCACGACGGCCGCACCGAGCCCGAGGCGATCTCGCCCGGCCGGGACTTCGTCCGTCTGCTGAAATACTGGCCGATCTACCCGGCCTTGCTGATCCAGCTGCTCTGGCAGTTCGCGCCGGGCGCCGGCATCGCCATGCAGTTCCACCTGAGCAGCGACATCCATGCCTCAGACAGCCAGGTGGGGCTGTTCTATACGATCTTCTACGGCGGCTTCATCCCGGTCTACGGCCTCTACGCCTGGCTCGCCCAGCGCATCCCGCTCCGCCCGCTGGTCTGGATCGGCGGGGTGCTGGCGGTGCCGCAGATGGTCAGCCTGCTGTTCATCCACTCGCCAGTGGGCGCGCTCTGGGCGGCGGTTCCCATGGGCCTCCTGGGCGGCATCGGCCAGGCGGCGTTCACCGACCTCACCATCCGCTCCAGCCCCAAGGGCCTGGAGGGCACCATGATGATGCTGTTCCTGACCATGTACTGGATCGCCCAGCGGTTCGGCGACCTCTGGGGCGCGGACCTCTATTCGCACCATGGCGGCTTCAATGCCGCGCTCTGGGCGACCATCGCGGTCTACGCCGCGATCCTGCTGGTCATCCCCTTCGTGCCCAAGGCGATCACCGCCGGCCACGACGCCTGAGCCGCCAAGCCCGGAGGGAACCTCATTCGGCCGTTGGGGGTTGCTGAGCCTCCACGGGACCGCCGCGCCGTTCCCCCCGTTTCCGGCCGCGGTTCCCCTTCGAAGGAGCCGTCACCATGCGCACCCTCGCGCTCGCCACCCTCACCGCCGCCGCCGCCCTGGCGGCCGCGCCCAGCTTCGCCCAGTCCGTCGAGGAACTGACCGTCACCGGCCACGGCCCGATGCTGCACGACCGCCCGATGACCATGAGCCAGATGGTCAGCTACGCCGACCTCGACCTGACCCTGCGCAGCGATCGCCATCGCCTGGAGCGGCGGATCAACGTCACCGCCGGGCGGATCTGCGACCGTCTGAACGAGGCCCGCCCGTCGGCCGCCAACCTCGGCCGCTCGTGCCAGGAGATCGCCGTGCGCGACGCCATGGGCCAGGTGCGCGAAGCCTTCGCCGACGCCTCGTCGTCCGCCGCCTACGTCGACCGCTATGGCGCGCCGGTCAGCGCCACCGTGCCTGACGACACCTCGGCCTATCCCATCGACGAGACGCTCTACGACAACGGCCCGGTCCCCGACACGGCGCAGAACCGCGCGCTCTACGGGGGCCCGGTTTCCCACGCCGGCCAGCGCACCCCCGCGAACGGCCACTGAGCCCAGACTGACGACATCTCCGCGGGCGAGGCCCTCAGCTTCGCCCGCGGAACGATGCGCGCCTGGGCGTGTTGCGCAAGGGATGAGCCGCGGTCTCGAGATCCCTCCGCATTCCCGACGCCTGAGCGGCCTCGCCGCGACGGGGCTGCTGGTGCTGGCGCTGGGCGCTTTCACCGCCGGCCTCACCCATCAATTGCAGCCGCCCGGCGTCGCGCCCTTCCCGCCGCCGCAGCCTCGCTCGGACCTCTACGCCAAGGCCCCCGCCGCGCCGGCCCCGGCGCCGGCGGCCAAACCGCGCCTGGCGAGCCGCGATACTTCGCCGCAGCCAGCCGCGCCCGACGCCCAGCCGAACCCCGCGCCGGCGCTGCAGGAGGCCGCCACCGAGACCGCCGACGGCGCCGCGGCCACCCCGCCCGCCGCCGACGCCTCGGCCACCGTTCCCGACGCGCCCGCCGACGCGGCGCCCCCGCCGTCGCCCCGATCCTCGCCCCAATCCTCGCCCACCTCGGCGCCCGATCCGTCCACGGCCGATCCGCCGACCTCCGACGTCCCACCCCAGCCCTAGCTGCGCCATGGTTCATCCCCGCGTCAGGCGCGGGCGTGAAATCTAGCATCAGCCTGTGCGCGACTGCGTGCCTTGTCGTGAATGGGCGGCCGGCCGCTGCGACATCCGCGCCGCCGGCGGAGCCCCCGGCGCCGGGAGAGTATCAGCGCCGGGGGTTCCTGACCGGCCCGTCCCCGGTGAAGGGGCCCCAAGACAGGGGGGAACGACTCGGGGATGGCGAACTGGACCTCGCGGACCCGGCCTGTCCTTAAGGTCGCGCTCCAACTTCGGCAAAATCGCGCCCCGGCGGGCCCTCTCCTGAAACAGTTCCGCAACGATGGAAGCGCAAAGGGGCGTCGCGACGAAAGGCCTTGCCCCTGGGACTCATTGCCCGGGGGTCAGCCGGGCCATAAGTTGCTAAGCACCACCGCGACGCGCCCTGGAGCGCGGAGCCACACCATTCGGAGTCAGCCGTGAACCGCGCTCTTCTTCTCGCCCTCGGAACCGCGCTCTGCGCCGCCCCGATCGCGCTGGCCGGCCTGTCGGCCGATGCCCAGACCACCGCCAGCAAAACGCCCTTCAAGGCTCCGATCGCCGCCGACGGCCATCCGGACCTGTCCGGCTTCTGGTCCAACGCCACGCTCACGCCCGAGCAGCGCCCGGCCAAATTCGGCGACCGGCTCGTCTACACCCCGGAAGAGGTGAAGGCGCTGGAGAACGCCGTGGTCGCCGAGGTCAAGGAAGGCAACAAGCCGACCGACCCCAACTCCGGCGCCGAGGGCGGCAAGGAAGATCCCAAGAAGCTGCGTCCCGAGTTCGCCGCCGCCGGCGGCGACGTGGGCGGCTACAACCGTGGCTGGCTCGATCCCGGCTCCTCGGTGATGCGGGTGCATGGCGAGCCGCGCACCTCCTTCCTGACCACCGCCAATGGCCAGCCGCCGCCGCGCCTGCCGACCGCCGCGCCGCAGCCGGGCTTCGCCCGCGGCCGTGGCGGCATGGGTTCCTTCGACAATCCGGAGAACCGTTCGCTGGGCGAGCGCTGCATCATCGGCTTCGGCCGCAACGCCGGCCCGCCGATGCTGCCCAACGGCTTCTACAACAACAACTACCAGTTCATGCAGACCAAGGATGACTTCGTCATCGAGGTCGAGATGGTCCATGACACCCGCGTGGTGCGCCTGAACCAGCCCCACCGCACCGACGGCGTGCGGCCCTGGATGGGCGACTCGGTCGGCCACTGGGAGGGCAATACCCTTGTGGTGGAGACCACCAACATCCCGCAGGCCCAGGCCTATCGCGGCTCCTGGAAGGACCTGACGGTCACCGAGCGCTTCACCCGCGTCGGCAAGGAGCGCGTGCTCTACCAGTACACGCTCAGCGACCCCACCGTCTGGGCCAAGCCCTGGGGCGGCGAGTACGAGTTCGCCCCGCTGCACGGCATCATCTACGAATATGCCTGCCACGAGGGCAACTATGCGCTGCCCGGCATGCTGGCCGGCGCGCGGAACCAGGAAAAGGAAGCCTCGGCCAAGCACGCCGCCGCCAGCGAATAGGCGCCGCGCCCAGCCTTCACGGCCTCGCAGAGGCCCCGGCGCCCACGGCGCCGGGGCCTTTTTGCTATCTATCTGACAGTGTTAAGCAACTTGCTTCACGGGCCCTTAGGCATGGCCGTTTATTCTGAGGCTGGGACGCGATTGAGGTAGTGGCCATGATTCCGGCCCTGAACCAGGTTCTGAGCGCCTTTGGGCGGTGGCACGCGCTGGCGGGTCATCCGATCGCGGTCGTCGTGACCTTCGCGCTGATCGCCGCCCTGATCGAGCAGCGGCTGGCCCGCCGGCGCACCCCCGACTTCTCGGTGGCCTGGCGCGACATCCATGGCGCCCCGCCCAAGCCTCGGCCCCCGAAACCGCCGCCGGAAGGGCGCCAGGACGACGCCGACCGCCGGCCCTGATCCCGGCCGCCTGGGCGCGCTATCCAAGCCGCATCGATCGTGGCAACCTCGCGCCTCTTATGGCGACGTTATGGGGGCCGCCAATGGGTGTGGAGTTCCTGATCCTGGCCGCGGCCCTGGCCGCGCCGCCGCCGGCCGGCCCGTCGCAGATCGGCCCGTCGCAGACCTCGACGCAACCTCCGACAGCGACGCCGCCCGCCGCCGCCGAGGGCGCCCAGACCAAGACCGTCTCGCCGGTGACGGTGTCGCCGCTGACCAAACCGCCCTCCGCCGACGTGACGCTCAACATGCAGGGCGACGAGGATGACGTCGAGCAACTGGTGACCGTTTGGCCGGGCACGGCCTACCAGGCGGGCGCGAACGGCCGCGTCACCCTGCGCTGCGCGATCGACGTCCACGGCTTGGCCGAACGCTGCGAGGTCGCCTACGAGCACCCGCAGGGCAAGGGCTTCGGCAAGGCGGCGCTGGAGCTGCGCCCGACCTTCCTGTTGCCGCCGACGCTCGGCCCCGACGGCCAGCCGATCGCCACCACCAAGAACATCGCGATCACCTTCAAGGCCCCCGACCGCGCCTTCGACATGGGCAAGGTCCTGCAGGGCGAGACACGCGGCCAGGGCAACGCCGTCGACATGCGCAAGGTCACCATGCTCGACTATCCGGTCTGGGCGCAGGCGGCGAGCTTCGACGACCTGGCGCAGGCCTATCCGGCCAAGGGCGACGGCGCGCAAGGCTATGCGGTGGACCACTGCATGGTTCGGCGCACCGGCGCCCTGTTCAACTGCCAGACCATCAAGGAAGAGCCGCAGGGCCGCGACTTCGGCAAGGCCGCCCTGACGCTGGCGCCGAAGTTCAAGGTCATTCCGCAGCTGGCGGTCGATCCGCGCCACTCGGCCCAGCTCTGGGTCGACGTGCCGATCCGCTTTCCGAGCCGCCAGGAGCTGGCCGAGCGCACGATCCGGGCGCCCGTCTGGCTCACGACCATCGATGCGAAGGCCGCGCCGAAGCTGTTCCCGCCCGAGGCCGTGGCCAAGGGCCTGACCACCGGGCGCGGCGTCGCCCGCTGCACCGTCGGTCCGGATGGCGCGCTCAGCGCCTGCGCGGCGGAGACCGGCGATCCCGACGGCCTGGGCTTCTCGGAGGCCGCCGCCAGGCTCGCCACCGGCATGCGGATGAACCTGTGGTCGGGGGACGGCGCGCCGGTCGAGGGCGGCGTGGTCCACGTGCCGGTGCGGCTGAACCTCAAGAGCGGCGGCTAGCGCACGATGGGCCTCCACGGAGAAACGGCATGTTCGCGAAAGCCCTGATCCTGGCGGCCGCGGCGATGGCGCTGCCGGCCGCCGCCCAAAACCCCGCCCCGGGTCCGACGCAAGCGAGCCCGCCGGCCGCCGCCGGCACCGTCTCGCCGGTGACGGTGTCGCCGCTCGTCAAGCCGCCCGTCGCCGACGCCAAGGTCAATGTCGGCGGCGAAGCCGAGGACCTCGACCTGACGGTGACGATCTGGCCGCAGGGCGCGTTCAAGACCCTGAAGAGCGGCCACGTCACCCTGCGCTGCCAGATCGACGTCCATGGCCTGGCCGAAAGCTGCGACGTCGCCTACGAGTCGCCGCGGGGCCTGGGCTTCGGGCGCGCGGCGCTGAAGATGCGCCACACCTTCAAGCTGCCGCCGACGCTCGGACCGGACGGGCCGGTGAGCGCGCCCAAGAACGTCCAGATCACCTTCAAGGCCTGCAACTCCGGCGATGATTGCGACAACCCCGACCTGCACCTTGCGACCGAGATCACCGATCCCGTCTGGACCAAGGCGGCCACCTTCGACGATCTCGCCGCCGCCGTTCCGGCCAAGGCCGACGGGGCCGAGGGCTATGCCGCCACCCGCTGCCGGGTGCGCCGCGACGGCGGGATGGAAGGCTGCCAGCTGCTCAAGGAGGATCCGGACGGCAAGGGCTTCGGCGTGGCCGCCCTGCATCTGGCGCAGAGCAAGTTCCGGGTCGATCCCAAGCTCGCCGCCCACCAGGCCAACCCCGTGCTGGTGGACATCCCGATCCGCTTCCCCAGCCGCCAGGAGCTGGCCCAGCGCACCGTCGACGCCCCGATCTGGCTGGCCGGCGTCGACCCGGCGACGGCGCCCAGGCTGTTTCCGCCCGAGGCGGTGGCCGGCGGCGTGACCACCGGCCGCGGCGTCGCCCGCTGCACGGTCGGCGCCGATGGCGTGCTGGCCGGCTGCGCCCCGGAAAAGGGCGACCCCGACGGCCTGGGCTTCTCCGAGGCCGCCGTGCGGCTGGCCACCGGCATGAAGATGAACCTCTGGTCCGCCGACGACGCCCCGGTCGAAGGGGGTGTTGTGCACATCCCGGTGCGGCTCAACCTCAAGGCCAGCGGCGACTAGGATCAATCCGCGTTCAGATTGCTACGCAAGGGCTGAAATCCAAGCTAAGTCTCTGATTCATAGCCCTCCTCCTCGATGGAGGAGGGTTGGGTGGTGGTGTGGCCGCGACGTCGACAGGCTGGCATAAGCCGGCTCAGACGCCTCCAGCGCCTTTCACGCCACCATCGTGCGCGCACCACCACCCTGGCCCTCCTCCATCGAGGAGGAGGGAAGCGCAAACATCCCTCGCCCAGTGAATGTGGATTGGCCCTAGCCGGCGTCGATCCGGGTTCCCCGCGCCTGCGTCCACAGGCGAACGAAGATCGCCTTATATCCGCCGCGTCCTCGCCCCGAAAGCGACCCCGAACCTACGGCCATCTCGCCTGGTCGGATGCGTCGCGCGTCAATCCAACACATCGCGCTGGGTTGGCGGGCGAGGCACACGGGCGCCGGGGGGCTTCCAGACTACGGGGGAGTCGAGGACATGTTGGAGCTATCGCCACGCGTGCGTTTGTGGCTGGCTGGATTGGGCTGGGTGGTGGGCGTCGCCCTGTTCGTCCGCTTCTCGCAGATCCTCCCCTGCTGTCAGCCGACTCCGATCGAAATGGTGCTGCGCTCGCACATCTGCGCCTGCGAAACCTCTATCGCCTCGGCCTGTCCGCGCTACGAGGACGCTTCGCCGCGCTGAGCCGTTTCAGCCAACCGCCCCCTGGCCGACCGCCACGATCTCCACCTCGGCGCCGTTGACGCTCACCACATCGCCCACCGCCTTGCCCAACAGCGCGCGGGCCAGGGGCGAGACGTAGGAAACGCTGCCCTGCGCCGGGTCGGCCTCGTCCTCGCCGACGATGCGGAAGCTCTGCCGCCGGCCATCCTCCCGTTCGAAGTCGACGGTGCGCCCGAACAGCACCCGGTCCGCATCTCCGTCCGGCTCGGTGAGCTGGGCGCTCGCTCGCCGCTGCGACCAATAGCGCAGGTCGCGGGTGGCGCGGGCCATGGCGGTGCGGTCGGCGCTGATCCCGCCCTCGGTCTGCGCCTGGGCATAGGCCGCCCGCGCCGCCGCCAGCTCCGCCTCGATGGCCGCCAGCCCCGGCGCGGTCACCAGGTTGGGATGCGCCGACACCGGCCGGTCGGGCAGGTCGGCGGCCTGGGACTCGTAGTCCTCTTCCCGGGTGAACGCGACAGCCATGGGCGCGACCCTAGGCCCGGGGGTCCGCTGAGGAAAGCGCTGGGGGCGGGATCAACACTCCCCAAATGCTCGTCATTCCCGGAAGGCGTACGCGATGAGCGCTCCTCTCCCCCTTGCGGGGAGAGGCCGGGAGTGGGGGGTGTCAGCGCCGACGTTCAAGGGGCGAGGACGCTGGCCTCGCAGCTGCACCCCACCCACCCCCTCCCCGCAAGGGGGAGGGGCGAGTGGAAACGCCTGCTACCCGCCCTACCCCGCCTCCAGCGGCGCGCTCCAACGCTCCGGCGGGACGGTGATCCCGCCGCGCAGGCCGGGCGTCACCGATCCGAACCGCTCGGCGAACACCGGCGGCAGGGGCTGCGCCTCGGCCGGCGCCAGCCACAGGCGCAGCAGGTGGCGCCGCCGTTCCGGCTCCGGCCAGTCCTCGAAGGCGGTGCGGTCGTGGAACAGCACGTGGTTGTTGACCAGCTGCACGTCGCCCGGCGCGAAGTCGATCTCCAGGTGGAACGCCGCGTCCTCGGCCAGCGCGTCCATCAGGTCCAGCGCCTCGACCTGCGCCGCGCTCAGTCGGGGCGCGCCCTCGAACCGCTGGGCGCTTTCCACATATTGCCGCTGATAGATGCCGGCGAAGGCGCCTTCGAACCAGTTGAACACCGGGATCTCGAACCAGGGCCGCTCGCCGGCCGCATATTCGCCCCGCCGGTCGGTGGCCACCGGCGCGAACAGCGCCGCCGCCAGGTCCGGCCGCCGCCGGCGCATCTCGTTGTACAGCGCCACCGAGCTCACCAGGCTGGACCGCCCGCCCGCCTTGGCCGGCGTCAGGCACATCAGCCCGACCACGTCGCAACTGTCGGTGTGATAGGTCTGCCGCTCGTGGGTCTGGTAGAGCCGCGCGGTGGGGTCGTCCCCCGACCGCCCCAGGTCCTTCACATGCCCAAGCACGTGGCCCGCGGCGTTCTGCGGCCGGGCCGCCCCCCAGTGCGCGCCCAGGCCCAGGAAGGCCGCGGCCGCCTCCCGCCGGCTGAGCCGCGCCGGATCCAGCCCGCGGGTCACCGCGAACCCCCGCCCGCCCAGCACCTCGTCCCGCAGCACCTGGCGCAGCCTGGCGCCCGCGATCGGCAGGGGGAAATCCTCAGGCTTCACCGCCGCCAGCGCCGTCCCACTCGCCGCCAGCGCTCGCGCCGCCTGCTCGATCTCGGCGACCTCCGCGCCCGACAGGACGCTCACCCATTCGTTCGGCGCCAGGTCGCTGGCCCGCCAGGCGGCGGCGCCTTCGATCGTCCCGGGCGGCAATGGCGGCAAGTGCGTCATGCGGACCTCCCGGCCTGCCAGAACAGGCCCACGGTCAGGGCGATCCCGATGATCACCACCACCACCCGCAGCGCCTTCTCGTTCACCCGCGTCAGCATCCGCGCGCCGACCACGCTCCCCAGCACCGCGGCGACGCAGGCGACGCCCGCCTCCAGCCAGCGCACCTGGCCGGAAAACAGGAAGACCAGCACCGCGGTGAAGTTCATCACCCCGGCCAGCACGTTCTTGGTGGCGCCCGCCGAGCGCAGCGCCAGGCCGCTCAGCGCCAGGGCGGCCAGCATCAGGAAGCCGATGCCGCCGCCGAAATAGCCGCCGTAGATGGCGATCAGGAACTGGATCGCCCCGCCCACCCACGGCCCCAGGTGGCCGGCCTTGCCCTCTGCGGAGGGCTTCTTGCCAAAGCTGCCCCACGCGAACGCCGCCGTGGCGAACAGCACCAGCCAGGGCACCAGGTGCGCGAAAAAGCTCGATGGCGTCGCCAGCAGCAGCACCGCCCCCACCGCGCCGCCCGCCAGGCTGATCGCCACCAGCGCCCGCAAGGACAGCCCCTCGGTCCCGCTCGCCGATTTGCGCCCGACCCAGCCGCCGGTCACCTGGCCGGGAAACAGCGCCACGGTGGAGGTGATGTTGGCGGCCCGCGCATCCATGCCGGTCAGCATCAGCGCCGGCAGCGTCAGGAAAGAGCCGCCGCCGGCCAGCTGGTTCTGCACCCCGGCCCACAGCGCGGCCACGAACAGCAGGCCCAGGCGCAGGGCCGTCTCACCATGGGGCAAGGCCATCGAACCTCCGAAACCATCCACGCCGCGCGATAGCACAGCTACGCCGCGAGGGCTCCTGGGCGGTTAAGCCCCTCCCCCTTGCGGGGAGGGGTTGGGGTGGGGGTGATGGCCTTGGCCCCCGACCCTCAATGATGGTCGCGGTCCGTCCCCGAAACCGGCAGGTCCACCGCGCCATAGCCGTGCTCACGCCAGCCGGCGCACCCGGCCACCAGGAGGAGCGCCGCGACCACCAGCCAACGTCCCGCCACCGACCTCATCGAAAGCCTCCAGACCAACGCCGCACCGTCGCAGCCGCGGGCGCCAGGATTACGGCGCTGGGAGGCGCGCCTAACCCGCGCCCTTGCGTTCCCGCGCCACGGCCAACGCCCGGCGGGCCCAGGCGCAGGCCTCGTCGGGATCGTCGCTCGCCGTCTCCGGCAGCGACCAGTAGGAGGTCTCCTGTGCGCGCCCCGCCTTTGGCCCCTTGCGCAATTCGTAGGTCCAGGGCCGTGCGCCGGCCTCGGCCAGGGCCGCCTTCAGCGCCGCGTCGGTCTTCAGATAGATCGCTCCATCGTCGATCAGGCCGAACATCGCGCCGTCCACGAACAGCCCCACCGCGCCGAACATCCGCCGCGCCGCCACCGGCCCCAGGCCGGCGAACAGGTCGCGGGCGAACTGCATCACGCTCGAAGGCTCGGTCATGCACGCGCCTCCCGCCCGTCAGCCGCCGATCGGCACGCCGATGATCGCCTTGACGATCAACCGGTCCTCGGGCCGGCCATAGCCGGTGCCGACGCCGAAGTTGACGTCCCACTTGCCGAACGACTTGTCGACGATGGCGAACAGTTCCTGGTCGTTCTGGCCCAGGCGGCCGAAGTGGCTGACATCGCCCAGGCCGTTGTAGCTCTCGAAGCCCACGTCGAAGCCGCCGCCGCCGATCTTGCGGGTGACCATGGTGGCCAGCTGATAGGTCGCCGGCCCCTTGGCCGGCCCGGAGACCGCCCAATCGATATTGAGGTTCTCCGCGATGGTCCACGGCCCCGCGCGATAGCCGGCGATGCCCTTCAGCTCGGCGTTCCAGGGGTTGATGTCGACGTCGCGGCGCACCTTGCCGAGTTCGAAGTTCAGGCCCCAGAAGAACGGATCGTCGGCGGCGTGCGGCGCGATGAACTTGATCCGCCCCTTCACGCCGGCGATCTCGCCGTGCCCATGGTCGTCGAAGGTCATCAGCGGCAGATAGGCGCCAAGCTCGATGTTCGAGGTCAGACCATAGGCCCATTCCGGGGTGATCCGCAGCCGACCCTGCGAAGCCTGTTCGCCGGCGTAGTCGACGTTGGCGCCGCGGCCCTGCAGCACGTCGTTGACGTGCACGTCCAGGCCATAGCCGCCCTTGGCGCTCATGTCGTCGATATAGACCTGGATCTCCTCGTCGGCGGCGCGCGCCGCGCAGGCTGGCCACAGCGCGCCACAAAACGCCGCGCCGAGCGCCACCGTTGAGATCGCCAGGGCCCCCGCCCGTCCGGTCATGGTTTCCCCGCCGCCGCCACTCGCGCGTCCCGCCACGCGCGCCGGCAGCCTACCTCCGACGCTCGGAAATCGCCGAGCGCGGATTTTGAATTCCGACTCGCCTTCGCGCGATTGTTCTGCTTTTGTTCTTGGAATGACAACCCTTGGAAAGATGCGCGTCGTGCCGATCGGCGACCAGGCCGCGCTGGGCGACCACCGGCACTATCCGGGCGCGCGCCTGCTGCTCACCTGCGCCCTGTGCGGCTGGGACAAGAGCTACAGCGTCAGCCGGGTCATCGACCGGCTGCGCGAGCTGAAGGCCGGCGGCCACGCCACCCGCCTGGGCCAGGTGGCCCGCCGGGTCGCCTGGCCCTGCCCCGGCTGCGGACGGGTCAAGTGGCGCGCCCAGTTCGCTTGGCCGGCCGGCTTCGACGAGCGCGAATACCGCCGGCTGGCGAACCTGCACCGCTGAGGCGGCGCCCGGTCGGCTCAGCCGCGGTTGGCCAGCGCGTCCTCGATCTCGCGCAGCTCGGTCTCCAGGGCGGCGATCACGCCGCGGCTGTCGGCGCCGCCGCCGATGGTCGAGGGCGATATCAGCACCTCCAGCTCGCGGCGGATGCGGTCGCGGGCCTCGACCAGCTGCGCTTTCAGGGGTTCATCGCTGTCGGACATGGCCGCGACTGTAACGCACCGCGACCTTACGCCAAGGCGTCAGGGCTATTCGCGGCCAGCGCGGCGGACTATGGCGTGGACCCCACCCCGTTGCTCACCAGGACAGGAACCGCCTTGAAGATCAGATCCGCATGGCTGGGGGCGCTGGCCCTCGCGGCAGGCTGCGCCCTGTCGCCCGTCGCCGCGCAAGCCCAGACGGCCGCCCCACCCGCCGCCGCCGCGCCGCTGCAGGCCCCCGCCGCCTACCTCGCCGCCAACGCCAAGCAGCCGGGCGTCCAGACCCTGCCCGACGGCCTGCAGTACAAGGTGGTCGCCTCCGGCCCGCCCGGCCCCTCGCCCAAGCCCGGCGACGCCATCAAGGTCCACTACGAGGGCGCGCTGACCAACGGCCAGGTGTTCGACAGCTCGTTCGCCCGCAACAAGCCGCTGTTGATGCCGCTCGCCAACCTGGTGCCGGCCTGGATGGAGGCCCTGCCGCGCATGCACGTGGGCGACGAGTGGATGCTCTATGTGCCGCCCGAGCTCGGCTATGGGCCCGAGGGCTCCGGCCCCATCCCGCCCAACGCCGTGCTGGTGTTCCGCATCAAGCTGCTGGGCATGCTCTCCGCCGACTGAGCGAAAGGGCGCCCGCGCCTCGCCCGCGGCGGGGCGCGGAAAACCCTTAGCGAGCCGGCTCGGCGCCCCCTACCCGATCCGCCCGCCGCGCCGCAGCCGCGCCCGCGCCGCCCGCCGCTGTTCGTAGAGCCGCTCGGTGGCCAGGGCTTCGGCCTCCTCCTCCGCCGTCACGTCCGACCACTTCTTGAGGATCACCAGGGTGTCGCCGCCGATCCCCGCCGCCTCGGCCTCCTCGGCCAGCCGCGCGGCCACCTCCTGCTCGACGATCACCCGCTCGCAGTATTTGCGCGGCGCCATCCGCGCGGCCATCCAGCGGATGGTGTCGAACCGCAGCCGGTCGGCCCACACCGAGGCCGGCGTCGCCCCCAGCGCCACCTCCCGCGCCTCGTCGAACAACAGGTCGGCCAACTGCGCGCGGGCCAGGGCATAGCGCTCGCCGAACTCCGGAAACTCCCGCACCCAGTTCAGCACCGTCGCGGCGCACGGCATGGCCGGGTCCGCCCCGATGGCCTTCAGGGTCACCCCGTCGGCGATCCGCCGGCAGATCTCCTCGCCGATTTCCGGCGTATAGGTCGACCAGCGCCCGCGATTGTCCCGGCCGGCCGCGAACTTCGCCGCCGCCCGCGCCCGGTCCGCCAGCCGCTGCGCCACCCGCGCCTGCGCCTGCGCCCGCGTCAGCGCCGCCCCGAACCCAGGCCGGCTCTCCGCCCAGGCATAGACGGTGGTCGGATGCGGCATCCCCGCCCCCTTGCACACCGCCGCCAGGCTCTCGCCGCCCGCCACCCGCGAACAGATCGTCTCCCCGACCTCCTCGGAGAACCGCACATACCGCACCACCGCCCGCCCAGCGCTTTCCGCCGGCAGCTCCACCCGCTCAGACATCGCCCATTTTCCCGCCAGGCCGCGCCCCGGAGCCCGCACTCCGCGCGCAGCAAAACACCGACCCTAAGGATGCCTCAGAGGATCGACAAAGTCAAGAACAAATCAAGAACATTTCACCCTTTTGGCTGACTCTACCGGAGCCCGCGATGCTTCGTGCTTGACGCGATTTATCGCCCGCCCGAACTAGGAGATGGCGGCCTTCAAGGAACGCCGAACTGGGGCGATGCTTCGACCGTGTCCGACGATCTCGATGATGCCTCGCCCGAAGACGCCGCCGTCGCGCGCCCCCCAAGGACGGCGTGGCGAGCAGACTTCCCGCAGGTTCTTGTCCACACCGAAACGGTCATCCGCGACCACCACCCTAGCTATGCCGCCGCAAAAGCCGGCGAAGACGACGCTGCGCTGATCCTCGCCCAAGACCTCCTGACGCGAGCGGCAGCGAACGCCCTGCGCGCCATCGTCGCCGGTCGCAACGCCATCCTTCTCCCCGTGACGGCCATCGAGACGACAGGATTCAACGCGATCCCCGACGCCATGGCCCAGGTCCTCGCCCGAGACCTAGGCTTGACGGTGAGCGCGGGCGAGATCGTCCAGAACAACAAGGTCGGCCACACTCGCGCAAAGGCCTTCAACCGGCTGGTCACGCCCGCGCAGTTCGAAGGGCATGTCGTCGGTGGAGCAAGCTACGTCCTGGTCGACGATCACGTGGGTCTCGGCGGTACATTGGCGAACTTGAAGGGCCACATTGAGACCTCGGGCGCCGAGGTCATCGCGATGACCACGCTCACGGAAAGCCGTCATGCCCGGCTGATTGCCCTCCGACAGGACACGCTGAATGTGCTAAGGGAACGACATGGCGACGAGCTTGAAATCTTCTGGCGGCAGCAATTCGGTCACGGCCTCGAATGCCTCACCGAGATCGAAGCCAGCCAGCTTGCTCGTGAGCCATCCGTTGACGCGATCCGAGATCGGTTGGCTCAAGCAGCAATCGAAGCGCGTGGCCGAGGTCTCGAGCCGGCAATCGACCCTTAAGGTTAGCGCGTCTCCCTCGCCGCGCGCGAAGAGCATAGCCGGCAAGATCCTGGGCAATCCCAAATCGTCCAAGTCGGCCAAGGCCGTGGCAGCCTCGACGCTCACGCAGGCGCGCAGATCGCCGCGCTAGAAGCGGCCGGGGCGGTCGCCACGCCGCCCCTAAGCCTATGCCAGGCCCCAAGCTTCACCGAGTTGCCGGGTCAAGGACATTGGGGCCGCGCCAGCGGCGAGCGCGCAGCGACTCGTCTTTGAGGCGGCCGGGCGGTGAGCAAACTTGCCAAGAGGCTGCGCGAGACGCACGTGGTTCAGCTGACTAAGTCGCGTCTATCGCCGCCGCCAACGCGGCGCGGGCTTTTCGGCAGCCTGTAGCAAAATTGGCTCATCCATCGGCAAGGGGATTTGAGGAGCGGATCGACCGCCCTTGATGGCCATCGGCGGAAGCGGCCGCTGCTCCCTCGACATAGGCTTTGGTGATTTTTTGGCGCGTTGCACGAGCCGCGCCTCTCGAGCCGAGTGAACCGTATTCAATTCCGTGAGAATGCCGAGGTTCGGACCTCCGATGAGGTCCTTGACCGTCAATATCTGAATGCGTGGGCGTTCCCCAGATGGCAGCATTATGCGACCGCCGCTTGCTGCCTCAGTGCGCATGTCGGGCGTCGGGTCATTGAGACAAATAAAGATCCCCATCTCAGCGCCTTCACGTTGAACAACGCTCTTCAAGACACGCACAGCATCGGGACCCACGTGGCGACCGCCTTTCACAGAGACGATGGCCAACCCGTATTGCCCCTGTCCCGCTACGAAGGAGATTTCGCCATCTATGCCCTTGTCTGGGCCCCGGCCTTTCGCCTGACCGCCGATGAGACCGACCGCCCACTCTTGGAAAACATAAGGCTTAAGCTCCGCCAACTTGCGCGCAGCAAATTCGTCTTTGGGTATCCCCTCGACGGTATAGCGCGCATTTGGCAGCCAAGCCTTGATCCTGTCTTCAATCACTTGAATAGCGAGATAGGTGATGTCGATGCCAATCCACGACCGCCCCATTCGTTCGGAGGCGTGCACTGCGGTGCCACAGCCGCAGAAAGGATCGAGCACAACATCGCCGGGCTTGCTGGCCGCAGCAATAATCCGCTCCAATAACGCAAGTGGCTTCTGGGTCGGGTAGCCGATCCGCTCTTCAGCCTGGGAATTTACCGGCGCGATATCACCCCAGAAACTTCCAACCGGTTCGCCCCGATCATTCTCCGGACGCAGCTTTCGACGGGGAGCGCCGCTCTTCGACCAGGCAAGATTGCCAGCTTCATCAATCTCTTTGAGTTTTTCCAATTCAACCCGCCATCCGTAAGGCGGAGGAGTGAAGCCTTTGTATTCATAGACAAGGTTTGGACGCGCACCCATGCTGGCGGACCTAAGAATTGGTCCGTCTGCATAACGCCCTTGGTCGTCCTCGCGGTCATATTTTTCAATTAAATCCTGGGAAGAAAGCTTTGGTCGGAGCGCGTCTTCGTAGAATGGCGCGGCATCGGAGCGGCCATAGTAAAGTATCGTATCCGTGCTCGAACTGAACTTCTTGCTAGCGTGTTGCGAACCCTTAGGGTTTCTTGATCGCAGCCAGATGATCTCGTTGCGAAAGTTGGCTGCTCCAAAGATCGCGTCCATAACGGTCTTGAGGTAATGACTGGCAGTAGGATCGCAGTGCAGGAAGATGCTGGCAGTTGGCTTCATGACCCGGCGCATCTCCAAGAGCCGCACCGTCATCATCGCCAAGTAGGCCATTAGGTCGCTCTGCCCCAGGAACCCCTGCAAAGCCTGCAAAACGCGGAATATGGCGACATCAGAACGCCTAACCGCTTCTAGTGCCGCTTCGGCACCGTCCTCCCATCGCCATGTATCCTCGAACGCCACTCGTTGAGCGTCGGCACCGGCTGGCGACTTATAGAGAATGTTATAGGTGGCCTTCGAGTTGAACGGCGGATCGAGGTAAACGAGATCGACCGATTCACTGGCCACATCTCGCTGCAGCACCTCGAGGTTGTCCCCGAAGTAGAGCTTGTTCATGGCGCGCCCCCGCCCAGGAAAGCACAACCAATAGCAGGTTATCCACAGGTATGGGTTAACTCGACAACCGATGGTAGCGGCGGACTGGCCACACAACGCCCTCACGCCTCATAATTCAAAATCGACCCCAGCCACCGCTCCACCTCGCCCACCGCCATCCCCTTGCGCCGCGCGTAATCCTCCACCTGATCCTTCTCGATCCTGCCGACGCCGAAATAGTGGCTCTCCGGGTGGGCGAAGTAGAGGCCTGAGACCGCGGCGGTCGGGTACATGGCGTAGCTCTCGGTGAGCTGCAGGCCGGTGGCGGCCTCCGCCCCCAGCAGTTCGAACAAAACACCCTTCTCCGTGTGGTCGGGCTGGGCGGGGTAGCCGGGGGCCGGGCGGATGCCGCGGTACTGCTCGGCGATCATCGCGTCCACGTCGAATGGCTCGTCCGGGGCATAGCCCCAGAGCTCGGTGCGGACGCGGCGGTGCAGGGCCTCGGCGAAGGCTTCGGCCAGGCGGTCGGCGAGCGCCGAGGCCATGATCGCCGAATAGTCGTCGCCCTTGGCCTTGAAGGCCTTGGCGATCTCCGCCTCCCCGTGGCCGGCGGTGACCGCGAAGCCGCCGACCCAGTCGGGGCGCGTGCCGACCGGCGCCACGAAGTCGGCGAGCGCGACGTTGGCGCGGCCGCCCTGCGCCTGGCTCTTATCCTTGGCCATCTGCTGGCGAAGGCTGTGCAGGCGGGCGAGCTCGGTGGTGCGGGTCTCGTCGGTGTAGAGCGCGATGTCGTCGCCGTCGGCGTTGGCCGGCCAGAAGCCGACGACGCCCCGGGCGGTGAACCACTTCTCCTCGATGATCTGATTGAGCATCGCCTGGGCGTCGGCGAACAGGTTGGTGGCCGCCTCGCCGACCACGTCGTCCTCGAGGATCTGCGGATAGCGGCCGATCAGCTCCCAGCTCGCGAAGAACGGCGACCAGTCGATGTGGCGGGCGAGGTCGGCCAGGTCGTAGGCCTCGAACGTGCGTGTGCCCAGGAAGCTCGGGGCCGGCGGTTCATAGGCCGTCCAGTCCGGGGTAAACGCGTTGTCGCGGGCTTCGGCCAGGGTGGCGCGGGCGCGCTTGTCCTGGCCGCGGGCGAAGGCGGCGCGCACCTTGACGTAATCCGCCGCCGTCTCGGCCATCAGCCGGTCGCGCTCGGTGGGGCTGAGCAGGCCGGAGACCACGCCCACGGCGCGGCTGGCGTCGAGCACGTAAGTTGTCTGGCTGCCCTTGTACTTGGGCTCGATCTTCACCGCGGTGTGGGTCTTGCTGGTGGTGGCGCCGCCGATCAACAGCGGGATCTTCATGCCCCGCCGCTCCATCTCGCCGGCCACATAGGCCATCTCGTCCAGGGAGGGCGTGATCAGGCCCGACAGGCCGACCATGTCGACGTTGTTGGCCACCGCCTCGTCCAGGATGCGGTCGGCCGGCACCATGACGCCCAGGTCGATCACCTCGTAGTTGTTGCACTGCAGGACCACGCCCACGATGTTCTTGCCGATGTCGTGGACGTCGCCCTTGACGGTGGCCATCAGGATCTTGCCCGCCGCCTCGCGCGGCTTGCCCTCCTTCTCGGCCTCCATGAACGGCATCAGGTAGGCGACGGCCTGCTTCATGACGCGGGCCGATTTCACCACCTGCGGCAGGAACATCTTGCCCGAGCCGAACAGGTCGCCGACCACGTTCATGCCGTCCATCAAGGGGCCCTCGATGACGTGCAGCGGGCGGGCGGCGGCGGCGCGGGCTTCCTCGGTGTCGGCCTCGATGAAGTCGGTCAGGCCGTGCACCAGGGCGTGCGCCAGGCGGGCGTTCACGTCGCCCTCGCGCCAGGCCAGGTCCGGCCCCTTGGCCTCGGACTTGCCGCCCTTGTACTTGGGCGCGAGGTCCACCAGGCGCTCGGTGTTGGAGATGTTGCCGCGCTGGCGGCGGTTGAGGATCACGTCCTCGACGGCCTCGCGCAGTTCGTCGGGGATCTGGTCGTAGACCGGCAGCTCGCCGGCGTTGACGATGCCCATGTCCATGCCCGCCGCGATGGCGTGGTAGAGGAACACCGAGTGGATCGCGCGGCGCACCGGCTCGTTTCCGCGGAAGCTGAAGCTGACGTTGGAGACGCCGCCACTGATGCGGGCGTGCGGCAGGGTCGCCTTGATCGCCTTCACCGCCTCGATGAAGTCGACGGCGTAGTTGTTGTGCTCGTCGATGCCGGTGGCGACGGCGAAGATGTTCGAGTCGAAGATGATGTCCTCGGCCGGGAAGCCGACCTGTTCCGTGAGCAGCTTGTAGGCCCGCGTGCAGATCTCGATCTTGCGGGCGGCGGTGTCGGCCTGCCCCTGCTCGTCGAAGGCCATCACCACCACCGCGGCGCCATAGCGCTGGCAGGCCCTGGCCTGCTCGATGAACTTGGCCTCGCCCTCCTTCATGGAGATCGAATTGACGATGGCCTTGCCCTGCACGCACTTCAGGCCCGCCTCGATCACCTCCCACTTGGAGCTGTCGATCATCACCGGCACCCGGGCGATGTCCGGCTCGGCGGCGATCAGGTTGAGGAAGGTGACCATGGCCTTCTGACTATCCAGCAGGCCCTCGTCCATGTTGACGTCCAGCACCTGGGCGCCGGCGTCCACCTGCTGGCGCGCCACGCTGAGCGCGGCCGGATAGTCCCCGTCGGTGATCAGCTTCCGAAACTTGGCCGACCCGGTGACGTTGGTCCGCTCGCCGACATTGATGAAGAGAGGTCGCATTCCGTCCCACTTACTGTCCCTTCTCCCCTTGTGGGAGAAGGTGTCGGGCGAAGGCCCGACGGATGAGGGGTCCTCAGACCCTCCAAATTCGCCCGCTCGGCGTGAGAGGCCTGCTCGCCCCCTCATCCGACCGCTTCGCGGCCACCTTCTCCCTCAGGGGGAGAAGGAAAGCTCACACCAGCTCGAACGGCTCCAGCCCCGCCAGCCGCATGGCGACGGTGCGCTCCGGGATCGGGCGCGGCTCCAGCCCCGCGACCGCCTTGGCCACATGGGCGATGTGGTCGGGCGTCGTCCCGCAGCAACCGCCCAGGATGTTGACGATCCCCTGCTCGGCCCACTCGTGCAGCATGTGGCCGGTCTGGTCCGGCGTCTCGTCATATTCGCCCATGGCGTTGGGCAGGCCGGCGTTGGGATAGGCGCTGACCAGGGTGTCGGCGATGCGGCTAAGCTCGGCGATGTGCGGCCGCATCAGCTCGGCGCCCAGGGCGCAGTTCAGGCCCACCGCGAACGGCTTGGCGTGGCGCACGCTGTTCCAGAACGCCTCCACCGTCTGGCCGCTCAGCGTGCGGCCCGAGCGGTCGGTGATGGTGCCGGAAATCCAGATCGGCAGGGCTTCGTAGCCCTCGTCCTGCAGATCGAGGATCGCCTTGATCGCGGCCTTGCAGTTCAGGGTGTCGGTGATCGTCTCGATCAGGAAGAGGTCGACCCCGCCGTCGTGCAGGGCCAGCACCTGCTCGCGGTAGGCGGCGTAGACCTGCTCGAAATTGACCTTGCGAGCGCCGGGGTCGTTCACGTCGCTCGACATCGACAGCATCACCGGCAAGGGGCCGATGGAGCCGGCCACGAAGCGGGGCTTGTGCGGCTCCTTGGCCGTCCAGCGGTCGGCGACCTCCCGGGCGATGCGGGCGCCGGCCAGGTTGATGTCACGCACCGCCGCCTCCTGGGCGTACTCGCCCTGGCCGATCGAGGTGGCCGAGAAGGTGTTGGTCTCGCTGATGTCGGCGCCGGCGGCGTAGTAGGCGTCGTGCAGTTCTCCCACGATGTCCGGCCTGGTCAGGCACAGGATGTCGTTGTTGCCCTTCATCTGGCCGGGATGATCCAGGAACCGGTCGCCCCGGTAGTCGGCTTCGGAAAGGCCCCGCTTCTGGAACATCACGCCCCACGACCCGTCGAGGATCAGCACGCGCGCTTTCGCGGCGGCCTTCAGGGCGGCGATGCGTTCGGTCCGGGTCACGCCGCGGCCTCCGTCTGTTTCGGGGTTTCAGGCTCCCGCACGCCCAGCACGCGGCAGATCGCATAGGTAAGGTCGGCCCGGTTCAGGGTGTAGAAGTGGAAGTCGGAAAAACCTTCCTCCGCCAGCCGGGCGCACATCTCGGTCGCCACCGAGCACGCCAGCAGGCGCCGGGTCTCCGGATCCTTGTCCAGCCCCTCGAACAGATTGCCGAGCCAGGCCGGCAGCTGGACGCCCATCGGCCCGGCCATCTTTTTTAGGCCCTTAAAATTTGTCACCGGCATGATCCCGAGCGATACTGGGATGGTGACGCCCGCGGCCCGGACCTTGTCCATGAAGCGCAGCAGGCCCTCCACGTCGAAAAAGAATTGTGTGATCGCCCGCGTCGCGCCGGCGTCGATCTTCGCCTTCAGCACGTCGATGTCGTGGTCGGCGGAGGGGCTTTCCGGGTGGATGTGCGGGTAGAGGCCCACGCTCACCTCGAAGTCGCCCACCGCGCGGATGCCGGCGGTCAGCTCGGTGGCGTTGCAGTAGCCGTCGGCGCGGGGCGTGTAGGCGCCGCCGATCTGTCCCGGCGGGTCGCCCCGCAGGGCCACGATGTGGCGGATGCCCGCGTCCCAGTAGTCGCGGATCACCTCGTCCACCTCGCCACGGCTGGCCTCCACGCAGGTCAGGTGAGCGGCGGGCCGAAGGGTGGTCTCCTTCAGCATCCGCAGCACCGTGCGGTGGGTGCGGTCCCGCGTCGAGCCGCCGGCGCCGTAGGTCACCGAGACGAAACTGGGGTTCAGCGGCTCCAGCCGGCGGATCGCCTCCCACAGGGTCTCCTCGGCCTCCGGCGTCTTCGGCGGCGAGAACTCGAAGGAGACATTGGGCCGAGCCGCGGCGCCGATCCCGGCGCGAGCGATTGGGCCCAGCGCGCCGTCGGCGGTGTCGGTGCTGCGCCGTCTCATGCCGCGCTCCTTTGGCGTTGGCGACTCCGCTCGGCCGTCCAGATCTTGACGGTCAGGCCGCCCTTGGCGGTCGGCGGCAGGGTGGCGATCTGCGGGCTCTTCAGGCTGGCGTCGTCCAGCCAGCGGGCCATCTCCGGCTCGGCGAAGCCCAGGCGGCGGTGCTGGTGCTGCTCGCGCAGGTATTCCAGGCGGTGCGGCGCGAAGTCGGCGATGATCAGCTTGCCGCCCGGCGCCACCAGCCGCGCCGCCTCCTTCACCGCCGCGGCGGGATCGGCCAGGTAGTGCAGCACCTGATGCACCACCACGAGATCGGCGCTGCCGTCCGGCAGGCGCGTGGCGAAGATGTCGCCATGACGCAACTCGCAGCGGGGCAGCCCGGCCTCGGTCACCCGATGGCGGGCGAGGTTCAGCATCTGCTGCGACAGATCAAGGCCCAGGGCGGACTCAGCGAGCGGCGCCAGCAAGGTCAGCATCCGACCGGTGCCGCTGCCCAGGTCCACCAGCCGCTTGAACGGCCCCGGGCCGGCGGCGGCAAGGATGGCGGCCTCCACGTCGGCGTCGGAGACGTAGAGCGACCTGATCTCGTCCCAGCGGGCCGCGTTGCGCGCGAAATATTCCCCCGCGTCGACCGTGCGCTCGGACCACACCGCCGAGAGCCGCTCGGCGTCGCGCTGCAGCACCGGGTCGGTGGGATCGATTTTCGACAGCACCTCGGCCACCAGCGCCCCAGCCGGACCGCCACCGGTGAGCCGGTAGAACACCCAGGCCCCGTCGGGAAAGCGCTCTACGAGGCCGGCATCGGCGAGCAGCTTCAGATGGCGTGAAACCCGCGGCTGGCTCTGGTCAAGCACCCGGCAGAGTTCGAGAACCGCCAGCTCTTCCCGCGCAAGGAGCGCCAGGATACGCAGGCGCGACGGCTCGCCCGCCGCGCGCAACACCTCGACCGCCTGGCTCGCTAAGAGAGTCATAGTCGGTATAAAGATATCTTTATGTCTTTATGTCAAGTTAACCCCCACGGTCAGGAGGCGGCGGTCGGCTCCCACAGCTCCACCTTCACCCCCGCGGGATCCATGAGCCAGGCGAACTTTCCAAAGGTGTCATCGTTCATCGGCTCACCGACCAGCTCAGCACCCTCGGCCTTGGCCTTGGCCAGCAGTCCGTCCAGGTCTTCGACGATGTAATTGACCATGTAGGGCGCGGCCGAGGGTTCGAAGTGATCGCTATCGGCCTTGAAGGCGCTCCAGGTGGTCTTGCCGACGCTCGGATGCGGCCAGACCACGCCGCCCCATCCGGTGACCTCGAACCCCAGCACCCGAGCGTACCAGTCCCGCATCGCCTGTGGGTCCGCCGCCTTGAAGAACACCCCACCGAGCCCGAGAACCTTGCCCACGCCGCTCTCCGTTGTCGCTTAGCCGGCCGTCACCGGCGGCGCCGGGCTCGCCACGGCCTCGCCAGCCAGGAACCGTCGCACATTGTCGACGGCCTGCGCCACCATCAACGACACCGCCTCATTGCTGGAGCCGGCGGTGTGCGGAGTTAGGACGGCGTTGGGCGTATCGGCCCAGAGCTCCGCAGGCGTCGGCTCCTGGGCGAAGACATCAAGGGCCGCGCGCCAGAGCTTGCCGTCCGTCAGCGCCGTCCGGATCGCCGGCTCGTCGATCAGCGAGCCGCGCCCCACATTGACGATCAGGCCCTTGGGTCCGACCGCCTCGATCACCTGCGCCGAGATCATCCCGCGGTTGCCGGCCTCGGCGCGGGCGCAGACCACCAGGATGTCGCTGGCCTGCGCCAACGCGAGCAGGCTCTCGGCCCGGGGCCAGGGCGACTCGGATTTGGCGCGCGGCGCCCACCACTGGACGTTCAGGCGGAAGGCTTCGGCGCGGCGCGCGACCGCGGCGCCGATATGGCCCAGACCCACGACGCCCAGGGTGCGACCGCCCAGGCTTGGCTGTGAGCCGATCCGGTCCTCCTGCACCCAGCGGCCCTCATGCACCGTGCGGTCGAGGGCCGGGATGTTGCGCCAGGCCGCCAGCACCAGCCCCATGGCGTGGTCGGCGACATCCTCGGCGTTGAGGCCCCTGGCGTGGGTGACCTCGATGCCCCTGGCGCGGCACCAGGCGACGTCGACCCCGTCGTAGCCGACGCTGACGCAAGCGATGAGGCCCAGCTCTGGAAAGCCGCTCAGGAACTCGGGCGTCAGCACCACCTCGCCCGGATGGACGATGCTGCGCACCCGGCCGCGCTGCTCGTCGGTCAGCTCCCACGCCCGCGCCGTCGAAAGCCCGCCGCTCTGGAACGCCGGCTCCAGCACGGTCAGGAACGGGACGGCGATCAAGGCCAGCGGCTCGGACATGGTTTCCCCTCAAGGTCGCCCCGTCTGTCCTATAGCCGCGCAGTCCCGGCAAGCTTGACTTGAAGGGCCCTCACAGCCACTAAGCGCGCCACGGTGGGTCCGCGGCGGCCGAAAAACTCTCGCCCACCGGCGTTCCGTCCTGCCCCGCCAGGACGGCTCAGCGGCTGCATGGCCGCGTTTCCGACCGGCCGATCCTTCCAATGCCTTCCCAAACCAAGCCCAAAAGCCCGCTGCTGCGCGACCGCGATTTCGTCCGCCTGTGGGGCGCCCAGACGGTGTCCGACTTCGGCGCGCGGATCACCCGCGAAGGCCTGCCGATGATGGCGGTGGTGGGTCTCGCCGCCGCGCCGACCCAGCTTGGCCTGCTCGCCGCCCTGTCGAGCGGCGCGGCCCTGGTGGTCGGCCTGGCGGCTGGCGACTTCATCGACCACACCGCGCGCCGGCCGATCCTGATCGCCATGGACCTGGTGCGCGCCGCGATCCTGATCGTGCTGCCGCTGGCCGCCTGGATGGGCCTCTTGAGCATGCTGCAGGTCTATGCCGCGGCCATGCTGGTGGCGGCCGCCAGCGTGCTGTTCGACATCGCCGACCACGCCTATCTGCCGGGCCTGGTGGGCGTGGCGCGGGTGACCGAGGCCAACGCCAGGCTCAGCGTCACCGAGTCGGTCGCCGAGATGGGCGGCCCAGCGCTGGCCGGCGTACTCTTCCAATGGCTGACCGCGCCGATCGCGGTGGCGGTGAACGCGGCCACCTATCTGGTCTCAGCCCTGTTGCTGGCGCGCATCCGCACCCCCGAACCGCCGCTTGAGAAAGGGCTTCGCCGGCGTGGCTGGATCGATGGCGTCATCACCGGCGCGCGGACCTCGTGGGAGGAGCCGCGCGTGCGCATCCTGCTGGTGATGACCGCGACCGGCGGCCTGTTCGGGGGTTTCTTCAGCGCGCTCTACATCGCTTTCGTACTTCGGGGCCTGGGCCTCAATCCCGCGCTGCTGGGCCTGGGGATCGCCACCGGCGGGGTTGGCGCCCTGGTCGGCTCCCTGCTCGCCCAGCCGCTGGCGCGATGGCTGGGCGTCGGGCCCGCGATCTGCGCTGCGGGCGCGCTGTCGGCGCTGGGGACGATGATCGTGCTGCTGGCGCCGGCGAACCTGCTAGGCGGCACAGCCTGCTTGATGGTCTCGCAGTTTCTCGGCGACGCCCTGGGCGTGGTCCCGCTGATCCTGGCCGCCAGCCTGCGCCAGAGCGTCCTGCCGCACAGCCTGCTCGGCCGCGTCGGCGCGACCTTCCGCGTGGCCGGCGGCGGGACCGCGGTGATCGGCGCGCTGGCGGGCGGCGCGCTTGGCGAGGCGTTCGGCCTGCGGGCGGCGCTGCTGATCGCCATCGCCGGCCTGATGATCGGCCCGGCGCTGGGCGCGCTCTCGCCCCTGCGCGCGGTGAAGGAGATGCCGGCAGGCGGCTAGTGTGCTGGATCTGAAGTTCGCCGGAGCGTGGGAACAAGCGCGGAGCGAACTTAGATCCAAGAAGCACACTAGAAACAAAGACTTCCTAGCATCCTTACCGATTCCGAAGTTCGTCAGAGTCCGCCACAACCGCTTGCGAACTTCGGAATCGGGACACTAGTGGCGGCCCTCGGCGAACTCCTCGATCATCTTGGCGCAGAAGGCCGGCAGGTCGTCGGGCCTGCGCGAGGTGACCAGGCCGCCATCGACCACCACCTCTTCGTCGACCCAATGGGCGCCGGCGTTCTTCAGGTCGGCTTCCAGCGACGGCCAGGAGGTCATCCGCTTGCCCTCCACCGCCTGCGCGTTGATCAGCGTCCAGGGGCCGTGGCAGATGGCGGCGATGGGTTTGCCGGCCTTGGCGAAGGCGCGGACGAAGGCGATGGCCTTGGGCTCCAGGCGCAGGGCGTCAGGGTTCATCACCCCGCCCGGCAGGACGATGGAGTCGTAGTCCTCCGCCTTGGCTTGGGCGAGGTCACGGTCCACCCGCACCGTAGCGCCCTTGTCGTGGTGCTGGTAGCCCTGGATCTTGCCGGCCTTTGGCGAGACGACCTCGACGGTCGCACCGGCCGCCTGCAAGGCCGCCACCGGCTTCTGCAGCTCCGACTGTTCGAAACCGTCGGTGGCGAGGACGGCGACCTTCTTGCCGCTGAGGCGATCGTTGGCCATGGGAGTTCTCCGGCTGTGCGAGGAGCCCCGTGAACCGCCCGGCTCAGCGCTCGGTTCCGGTCCATCTTGCGATCCCGCATTTCAAGCGAAACCTTAGACCCCCCTCGCCGGTTTACCGGGGCGCCGCTCAAGCGGTGCTCTGTCGTGAGGGAGTTCCCATGAAGATCGTCCTGCTGGCCGCCGGTGCGGCCGCCATCGCATTTTCCGCCGGCGCGGCGTTCGCCGCCCCGACCGTTCCCGGGCCGAAACAGCCGATCCCCTACGATCAGCTCAACGCCTACATGAAGGCCTCGCCGAAGGCGCGGGCCCACAAGGACTGGTGGTCCGGCGAAACAGCCAGCACCGGGACCAGCGCCAACACCAGCGCCACCACCAGCGTGACCCCAAGCCTGCCGGCAGACACGACCAGCAGCGGCGCCACCAGCGCCAATCCGCCATCCGCGGGCGGCGGCAGCAAGGAAGCCGCGCCTCAGCTGCCAAACAATCCGCCGGTGAACACCCCGCCCGGCGCGGTCAATCCGTCGACGGCTACCACCCCCGGAGCGCCGGCCTCGACCACACCGCCGAAGTAGGCGCCGCCCTCGCCCGGCGGGGATCGGCGGCTCAGCCCTCGAATATCCAGCCGGGCGCCAAGGTCGACATCTGGACGCCAACCAGGACCACCTGGTTGTTTCCGCCCATGCTGATGACCGTATCGGCGCCCACTTGGCTGACTGAGTAGGTGGTTCCAGGGTCGAGCTGCACGATGTCGTGGCCTGGATTGTAGTTCAGGATCCGGTCGATCCCGGCGTCCTGGGAGCTGTGAATGGTGTCGTTGCCGGCGCCGGCGGTGATCGTGTCGTCACCACGGTCGCCGGACAGGAATTGATTGCCCGAGCCGGCGAAGATCACGTCATCGCCCTGGCCGCCGCGGACGATATCCGCGCCGTTACCGCTGTGCAGGGTGTCGTTTCCGAGATTGCCGTAGAGGATGTTGCCGCCGGTGTGGGCGGTGATGTTGTCATCGCCCTGGCCGCCCACCAGCCAATCCGAGCCGCCGGAGCCCCCATCGATGGTGTCGGCGCCCTTGTTGCCGTTGATGTCGTCGAACGCCGCGCCGCCTGCGATGGAGTCATCGCCGTCGCCGCCTCGCAGGTAATCGTCCACCGGGGCGCCTGAAATCGTGTCGGCGCCGCTGCCGCCATCGATCGCTGTCTGGCTGGCCGAGGCGGTCAGATGGTCGGGGCCATCCGTGGGGATGTTCGTGCCCACCGCGCCGCCGCCACCGCCGCCACCGCCACCGCCACCGATGGGCGGGGGCGCCTGCGAGCCGTTCGTCGGCGCCGTAGGGCCGACATTGCTCAGGGATATGTCGGCCAGGGTGCGGCCGACCAGGTCCACCGCCAAGCCTTCCTGCGGCGCGAACACGATCACATCGGCGCCCACCTGGGCGACGGTATAGTTCACCGCGTGGTCGGTGAAGGCGGCCTGCGCGGCGTTGTAAGCGGAGTCATAGGTGGCGGCGGTGATCTCCTGATAATTCGCGCTGGTCGCCACGGCGTCGCCCGAGAACTGCAGGAAGTCCGAGTTGGACCAATCGGTCACATGGTCGATGCTCTGCAGATGCCCCTGCAGGGCGTTCGCGGCGGGGCTGTCGCCCGTCTGGTTGAATTGGAAAACGTTGGCGCCGGCGCCGCCAGCCAAGGTGTCCCCGCCCGCCCCGCCGATCAGCAGGTCGTTGCCGCCCAGGCCGCTGATGCTGTCGTCGCCCGCCCCGCCGCCGATCGTGTCGTCGCCGGTCAAGGCCATCAGGTTGAAGGAGAGGTCCTCGGTCTGGGAGTCGCTGCCGGTCAGGGTGTCGGCGCCGCCACCGCCGTTGATCGTGCCAGGCGCCGTGATCGTGTCGTCCGCATCGCTGCCGACGACCGAGGCCACGTGCCCGACGATATCGACGCTTTGCAGGTTGAGACCGACCCACGCGCCGCTTGCGGCGACGCCATTCAGATTCAGCAGGATCGGCGCCGAATCCGTGCCGAAGTAGTGCATCTCCAGGGTGTTGTGGCCGGTCCCGCCATCGATGGTCAGCGCCTGGCGTGGAAAGGCGTAGACGACAAAACTGTCATCGCCATCGCCACCGTCGAGGTTGGTCAAAGCCAGTGGGGTGTCGATGTACTCGCCGTCCAGTTTGATGAGATCGTCGCCGGCGCCGCCTTCCACTTGTGTGTTGTTGTAGACGGCATCGAGCGTATCCGCGCCGTCGCCACCCAGCAGGGCTTGCGCGCCCTTCCCGCCGATCAGCAGGTCCGAGCCAGCGCCGCCATCGAGCGTGTCCGCGCCCTGTCCGGCATGGATCGTATCGTCCCCGACATTGCCGATGATGTCGCTGGCGGCGGTTCCGGTCAGGCCGTCGAACAGGTCGTTGCCAACGCCCAGATCGATCTGGCCGGTGATCACGCCAGTGTTGCCGATGGTGTCGTTGCCGGCGCCCATGGTGATCGCGCCGGTGATCGTGCCGGAGTTGGTCAAGTCGTCGTCGTTGGAGGTCAGCTGGACCGCACCCAGCATGGTTCCGCTGTTGGCGTAGTTGATCGTCGTGGAAGCGTCGATCGAATAGATGCCGGCGGTCAGGGCGACATCGCCCTGGATCACACCCTCGTTGCTCCAGCCCTCGTTGAAGACCCCGAAATACCAGGAGACGGCCACCGCGGCGCCGGCGGCGTCGCTGACCGCATGGATGGTCCCGGTGTTGTCGAAGGATTCCGTGTGGGCGGCGGTCGCCACGGCAACGGCCCCGGTGTGGCCCGAGACCTCGATATCGCCGCTGTTCTGAAACACCCCGCCGTTCGCCAGTTCGATCCCCTCCGCCCGACCGGCGGTGGAGGTCACGTCGAAGACGCCGTGGTTGGTGAACGGGAACGGCTTTACGTCGTAGGTCTGCAGCCCGACCGCGTCACCGTTCCCGCTGACCCGGAAGGTTCCGTCGTTGGTGAACGGCGGCGACCAGCTGCCGGAGTCGTACCCGAAAATCTCGACGCCCGGCACGGTCGAGGTGACGTTGAGCACCCCGGTCGCGCTGATGATCACCGGGTTGTCGTAGAAGGTGCTGGCCCCGATCTGAATGCCGACGAGGCCGAAGAAGCTGTTCTGCGGCGTGGTCGTCAGGGTGTCGTTGACCACGCCCTCGATGGTCAGGGTCGGGTCGGTCGCCCCCGCGTCCATGAGGAAGGCGTTCTCGTTGACGAAATTCAGCGTGACGCCCGCCGCGACGTCGTAGCTCCCGCCGGCGATGGTGATCGTGGTCATGCCCGCGCGTCCAGGCGCAATTCAGGCCAGCGCATATTCCTCCCGCCCAGCCCCGCGGACGGGACAGGGCCGGCGCCCAGATCGATCTTCACGCAACACCCCCAAGCACCCGCCGGTCAGTTTTCGATGGCGGGCTTAAAGCCCAGCTTGGAATTGTGGCGGAGCTCCGGCGTCGCGCAACAAAATTCGCTCACCGGTTGCGAAACCGGCGACGACAAGTGGGACTTACCGCGTGAACTTCTGGAACTTGATCCGGTGCGGGATCAGGCTGTCGGAGCCCAGGCGGCGCTTCTTGTCTTCCTCGTAGGCTTCGAAGTTGCCCTCGAACCAGTCCACCTGGCTATCGCCCTCGAAGGCCAGGATGTGGGTCGCGAGGCGGTCGAGGAAGAAGCGGTCGTGGCTGATCACCACGGCGCAACCGGGGAAGTCTTCGAGAGCCGACTCGAGCGCGCCCAGCGTTTCCACGTCCAGGTCGTTGGTCGGTTCGTCGAGCAGGATCACATTGCCGCCGGCCGCCAGGGTCTTGGCCAGGTGCACGCGGTTGCGCTCACCGCCGGAGAGCAGGCCAACCTTCTTCTGCTGGTCGCCGCCCTTGAAGTTGAAGGCGCCGACATAGGCGCGGCTGGGGATTTCACGACCCCCGACCTTCATGATGTCCAGTCCGCCGGAGATCTCCTGCCAGACGTTCTTGTTGGGATCCAGGGTGTCGCGGCTCTGGTCGACGTAGGCGAGCTTCACCGTCTCGCCGAGCTTCACCGTGCCGTTGTCGGGGGTTTCCTGGCCGGTGATGATCTTGAACAGCGTCGACTTGCCGGCGCCGTTGGGCCCGATGACGCCCACGATGCCGCCCGGCGGCAGCTTGAAGGTCAGGCCCTTGAACAACAACTTGTCGCCGTACTCCTTCTCCAGGCCGTCGACCTCGATCACCTGCTGGCCGAGGCGCGGGCCCGGCGGGATCTGGATCTGGGCGAAGGTCTGCTTGGCGCGGTCGGCCTCGTTCTGCAGGTCCTCGAAGGCGGCCAGGCGGGCCTTGGACTTCGAGCGGCGCGCCGAGGGCGAGGAGCGCACCCAGGCCAGTTCGCGATCGATCGCCCGCTTCTTGCCGGCTTCCTCGCGCTCCTCCTGCGCGATCCGCTTGGTCTTCTGCTCCAGCCACGAGGAGTAGTTGCCCTCGTAAGGTAGGCCCTTGCCACGGTCGAGTTCGAGCGTCCACTTGGTGACCTGGTCCAGGAAGTAGCGGTCGTGGGTCACCAGGATCACGCAGCCCGGGAACTCCTCCAGATGGTGCTGCAGCCACGCCACGCTCTCGGCGTCCAGGTGGTTGGTCGGCTCGTCCAGCAACAGCATGTCGGGCTTGGAAAGCAGCAGGCGCGCCAGCGCCACGCGGCGCCGCTCACCGCCCGACAGCTTGTCCACCGGCCAGTCGTTGGGCGGGCAGCGCAGGGCGTCCATCGCCATCTCGATGCGGCTGTCGATGTCCCAGAGGTCGCCGGCGTCCAGCTTCTCCTGGAGGGCGGTCATCTCTTCCATCAGTTCGTCGGTGTAGTCCTCGCCCAGCTTGGCGGCGATGGCGTTGTACGCATCGAAGATGCGCTTTTCCTCGCACCAGGCGATGACGTTGCCCCAGACGTCGAGCTTGTCGTCGAGCTGCGGCTCCTGCTCCAGATAGCCGCGCTTGACCCCCTCGGCGGCGAAGGCCTCGCCGGAGAACTCCTTGTCGATGCCGGCCATGATCTTCAGCAGCGACGACTTGCCGGAGCCGTTGACGCCGACCACGCCGATCTTGGCGTCGGCATAGAAGCTGAGCCAGATGTTCTCGAACAGCTTCTTGGGCGCGCCCGGGTAGGCCTTGGTCAGGCCCTGCATCTGAAAAATATATTGCTGCGCCATGGGGCGTCCGCACCGCTCGATCAAAGTGACTGGGGATTGAGGCGTGCAGATAGCCGCGCGCGGCCCTGGGCGCAATCGCCCGGAACCTTGACCGGGCCTCTGCGTACTCATCGCCGAAGGGCCGCTTTGGCCCCGCGACACGCAAAGGAGTGCTCCCATGCACAAGGATCAGATCAAGGGCGCCGCCAAGGACGCTAAGGGTTCGGTGAAGGAAGGTCTCGGCAAGGCGACGGGCAACGACCGCATGGCCGCCGAAGGCGCGTCCGAACGCGTCGCCGGCAAGGTGCAGAAGGGCGTCGGCTCCCTGAAGGACGCCGCCCGCCAAGCCCTGAAACACTAGGGACTGTCTGAACTAGCTCGAGGGGGCGTCGGTTCGGCGCCCCCCGACATCAGGCCGCGACGGCCGCCAACCGATAGCCGACGCCCGCTTCGCTGACCAGCAGGGGCGCGCCGGCGAAGGTCCCCAGCTTCTGGCGAAGCTGGCCCACATAGACGCGCAGGTACTGGACATCGGCCCGCTCGCTGCCCCAGACGGTGCGCAGGAGGTCCTTGTGGCTGACCGTCCGGCCGAGCTTCAGCGCCAGCTCGGCCAGGAGGTCGTATTCCTTGGGCGACAGCTTCAAGGTCTCGTCGCCCTTGGTCACCCGGCGAAGGCCAAGGTCGATGGAAAGGTCGCCCGTCCGCACCAGCGGCGGCGAGCCGCGGGTCTGCACGCCATGGCGCAAGCCCGCGCGGATGCGCGCAAGCAACTCCTCCACCCCGAACGGCTTCTGCACATAGTCGTCGGCGCCAAGGTCCAGGGCCTCGACCTTCATAGCCTGGGCCTCGCGCGCCGACAGCACCACGATCGGCGTCTGGCCCCGGCCACGGATCTCGCCGATCACCGAGAGGCCGTCACGGTCGGGCAGGCCCAGGTCCAGCAGCACCAGGTCCGGCGCATAATGGGCGAACCAGCGCAGGCCCTCGGCGGCGCTGTGCGCGCTCACCGGCCGATAGCCGGCGGCCTTCAGGGTCGCGGCAAGGGCGGCGTTCAGGCTGGCGTCGTCCTCGACGACCAGGATGGTGGCCGGATCGGTGTCGCCCCTCACCCGCGCGCCGGTCATGCCGGCTGCGGCACGGCCTTGGCGAGCGGCGCCGACAACCGCACCCGCGCGCCCTTGCCGCCCTTCAGATTCTCCGCCCGCACCGAGCCGCCCTGCGCCTCCAGGAAGCCGCGGGCAATGGAAAGGCCCAGACCCGTGCCCGGCGGCCGGCCATCGCCGGTGACGCCGCGGGAGAACTTCTCGAACATCGGCTCGATGGCGTCGGGGAAACCGGGGCCCTCGTCTTCCACCTCGATCCAGCCGGCGCCCGCAGCCTCGCCGCTGCGCAGCCGGATCGGCGTGCCGGCCGGCGCGTATTTGCCGGCGTTCTCCAGCACATTGGCGAGCGCGGACTCGAACAGCGAGGCGTCGACCTCCAGCGGCGCGGCCTGGGCGCTGACCTCATTCACGACCTCGCGCCCGGCCAGGGCGCCCGACGCGCTGCGCAGGGCCTCGGCGGCGAGCTCGGCGGGCTCCACCGCGGCGGTCTTCACCACCACCGCCCCCGCGTCGAGCCGGTTCATGTCGAGCAGGTTGCCGACCATCGTCGACAGCCGCGCGGTCTCGGTCTCGGCCAGGGTCAGCAGTTCGGCGCGGGTCTTGGCGTCATGCGTCTTGGCGAACTTCTGCAGGCTCTGCAGGGTGAAGAGCACCGTCGAAAGCGGCGTCTTCAGATCGTGGCTGACGGCGGCCAGCAGGTCGGCCTTCAGCCGCTCGCTCGCCACCTCGACCCGGCTTTCCAGCGCCTGGGCGGCATAGGCCTCGCGGTCCAGGGCCACGGCCAGATAGCCCGAGACGATCTCCACCAGCCGTTCCGGGTTGGCCGGCCGGCCCGCCTCGCCCAGCGAGATCGAGACCCCGATAACCGCCTGCTGCCGCTGTGGCGTCACCACCGGCCAGAAATCATAGGCCGAATCCTCCACCGGGTACGCCCCGCCTCGGGTCGGCAATCGTGCGGCCAGCGCCCAGCCGGCCGCCTCGCGGTCCGCCGGGGTCAAGTCGCCGCCGCCGGCCTGGGCGGCCACCTCCAGCTCCGTCTCGCCCTGCAGAAACACCACCGCCGGCGCCTGGAACAGCCGGGCCAGGGCCTCGGCGCTGGCGCGCCCCGCGCCGGAACCGCCGTTCGCCGCCACCAGGCTGCGGGCCAGGGCTTGCAGGGCGGTGGCCTGGTCGGCTGCGTTCCACGCCGCCATCGCCCGGCGGCGCGACTCGGCGGCGACACCGCTGACAATGGCCGCGGTGATCAGCAGCAGGATCAACGCCCAGATGTTCGACAGGTCGGCCACGCGCAGGGTGTAGAGTGGCGCGATCAGGAAGAAGTTGTAGGCCAGCGCGCCGGCCACCGCCGACGCCAGCGACGGGCCCCAGCCGAAACTCACCGCGGCGATCACCACCGGCAGGACGAACACCAGCGAGAGGTTGGGAACCGTCTGCACCTGGTTCACCAGCACCGCGGCCAGGGTCGCGGCGGCGACCATCAGCAGCGACAGGGCGTAGGCGGCGGCCGGAGGCAGCCGCTCGGGGCGGTGCTCGGCTCCGTATCCAGCAGTCTCGGCGGACAGGCTCATGCGGCGCCTCCTTGGCGCTTCGAACGGCGCAAAGAAGGCCCTTCAAGCCCGCCGGCGCAAGTTCCGGGGCCGGTCGGCAGGTCACAACCACATAGGATTTTTATGTGGTCCGGCGCGACAAGCCGCCCCCGATACCTGTGCAGGACTGCGCCTTGGACGCCACTTCCACCGTCGAGCCTGCGGAGCAGGCCGCCCGTCCGGCGCCACGCTTGCGCGGCTTCCTGGGCCTGGCCCTGGGCTCGGCCGGCGTCGTCTATGGCGACATCGGCACCAGCCCGCTCTACGCCTTCAAGGAATCCATCTCCCACGTGGCGCAGGTCGGCGGCCGGCTTGCGGAGGGCGACGTCATCGGCGTCGTCTCGCTGATGCTGTGGACGCTGATGGTGATCGTGACGCTGAAGTACGTCGCCATCCTGATGCGTTTCGACAACCGCGGCGAAGGCGGCACGCTCTCGCTGATGGCGCTGGTGCAGAAGGCGGGCGGCCGCGCGGCGGGGGTCATCCTGATCATCGGCATGGTCGGCGCCGGCATGTTCTTCGGCGACGCGATCCTCACGCCCGCCGTCTCCGTGCTCTCGGCGGTGGAAGGCCTGGAGGTCGTCCAGGGGCTGAGCGGACACATCGACCGGTTCGTGCCGCTGATCGCGCTTGTCCTGCTCGTGGGGCTGTTCGCGGTGCAGAAGCACGGCGCCGGCGGCGTCGGCCGCTGGTTCGGCCCGATCTGCGTGACCTGGTTCGGGACCATCGCGATCCTGGGCCTGGCGGCCCTGGTCCACGCGCCGCAGATGCTCAAGGCGCTCAATCCCCTGCCGGGATTGGCGCTGCTGGCGCAGCATCCGCGCATCGCGCCGGCCGTGCTGGGCTCGGTTTTCCTGACCGTCACCGGCGCCGAGGCGCTCTACGCCGACATGGGTCATTTCGGCCGCAAGCCGATCCAGTGGACCTGGGCGGCCCTAGTCTTCCCCTGCCTGATCGCCAACTACCTCGGCCAAGGCGCGCTGGTGCTGCGCGACGGCAGCGCCATCGACAACCCCTTCTTCCACCTGGCGCCGACCTGGTTCCAGATCCCGCTGGTGATCCTGGCCACCGCCGCCACCGTGATCGCCAGCCAGGCGGTGATCTCCGGCGCCTTCTCCATGACCCAGCAGGCGGTGCAACTGGGGCTGCTGCCGCGGCTGACGCTGAAGGTCACCTCGGAGGCGCATGTGGGGCAGATTTACGCGCCGCAGGTGAACTGGATCCTGGCGCTCGGCGTCGCCGCCCTGGTCTTGGGTTTCCGCTCCTCCGACGCGCTGGCCAACGCCTATGGCGTCTCGGTGGTGGGGGCGATGATCACCTCCTCGGTTCTGGCGGTGGTGGCGATCCACCGGCTGAAGCACCGGCCGATCTGGCAGGCCGTCGTGATGTTCTCACCGTTCCTGATGGTCGAGGGCGCCTTCCTCGCCGCCAACCTCGCCAAGGTGATCCACGGCGGCTACGTGCCCTTGCTGATCGCGTCGGGCGTGATCCTTTTGATGTGGACCTGGATGCGTGGCATCCGCCGCGTGGTGCGCGCCGAGCAGAGCGACCTGAAGCTCGCCGACGTCCTGCCCATGCTGATCGAGCGGCCGCCGCTGCGCGCCAGGGGCGCCGCGGTGTTCCTAACCGCGGAGCCGGGCGCCGTGCCGGCCGCCCTGATGCATAACCTCAAGCACAACCAGGTGCTGCACGAGCAGGTGGTGCTGCTCACCGTCAAGGTCGCGCCGCGCCCGCGGGTGCCCGACGCCGAGCGGGTGGAGGTGCAGGACCTCGCGCCCGGCTTCCGGGCGATGACGCTCAGCTTCGGCTTCATGGAGACCCCCAACGTCGCCAAGGGCATGACGCTGGCCCGCGCCAAGGGGTTCAAGTTCGACATCATGCGCACCTCGTTCTTCCTCAGCCGGCGCACCTTGCTGCCGCGCCGGGGCGGCGGGCTCGGCCATATCCTCGACGTGCTGTTCGTCTTCCTGAGCCGCAATGCCGTCAGGACCGCCGACTTCTTCCAGATCCCGCCCTCGCGGGTGGTCGAGCTGGGAGCGCAGATCGCCTTCTAGCCCGAGGTCGTTCGGCCGCGGCCTCGCCGCTGGCGTTTTGGCCCGGGGTCGGCTCCTATGCCGGCAAGTGGAGTCGCGGGGAGGCGCATGCTCAAGATCCTGACCTGCGCGGCGATGCTGGCCGCCGTCGCCTCGGCCGCCTGGGCGCAGCCCGCCGCCCCCGCGCTCAGCCCCTTCGCCTCGGGCGCCGAGCAGGAGGCGGCCATGCGGGCCGGAACTCTGACCTCCGAGGCGCTGGTGCAGGCCGACCTCGCGCGGATCGCGGCCATGGACCGCACCGGCCCCAGGCTCAACGCGGTGATCGCGCTCAATCCGCACGCGCTCGCCGACGCCCGCCGGCTCGACGCCGAGCGCCGAGCCGGCCACGTCCGGGGCCCGCTGCATGGGATTCCCGTGCTCCTGAAGGACAACATCGAATCCAACGACGGCACGGCCACCACCGCGGGCTCGCTGGCCCTCGTCGACAACGTCACCGGCCGCGACGCACCGCTGGTGAAGCGATTGACCGACGCCGGCGCGGTGATCCTGGGCAAGGCCAACCTTTCGGAATGGGCCAACTTCCGCTCCACCCATTCGATCAGCGGCTGGACCGGCATCGCGGGCCTGGCGCGCAACCCCTATTCCCTGGACCGCACCGCCTGCGGCTCCAGCGCAGGCTCCGCCGTCGCCGTCGCGGCCGGCTTGGTGACGCTGGCCGTGGGCACCGAAACCGACGGCTCGGTCACCTGCCCGGCCGCCAGCAATGGCGTGGTGGGCCTGAAGCCGACGCTGGGCCTGATCTCACGGACCTACGTCGTGCCGATCTCGCCGGAGCAAGACACGCCAGGCCCGATGACCCGCACCGTCCGCGACGCCGCGGCGATGCTCAACGCCATGGCCGGCTCCGATCCCGCCGATCCCTGGACCAAGGATGCAGACGCCCACAAGACCGACTATCTGGCGGCCTTGAACCCCGACGCCCTGCGCGGTGCGCGGATCGGGGTGCTGCGGATGACCGCCGGTCGCTCGCCGCAGACCGACGCGGTGTTCGAGGACGCGCTGACCGCCCTGCGCAAGGCGGGCGCGATCTTGGTGGAGGTCAAGGGGCCCGAAGAGTCCGCCATGAACGCCATCTCCGCCAACGAGGGCCAGGCCCTGCGCGTCGAGTTCAAGGCCGCGCTGGACAGCTACCTCGCCACCACCGCGCCTAAGGTGACCACCCGCTCGCTGGACGCCCTGATCGACTTCGATTCCAAGGAGCAGCGCCGGGAAATGCCATTGTTCGGCCAGGAGATCTTCGAGGACTCCTCGAAGGCCCCGCCGATCACCGACAGCGGCTATCTGGAAAAGCGCGCCACCGCGCGGCGCCTGGCGCGCGAGGCGCTGGACAAGATGCTGGCCGACAACAACGTCGAGGCCCTGGTCGGCCCGTCCACCGGCCCCGCGACCATCGTCGACCCCGTCGACGGCAGCCGCAGCCTGGGCTCCTATTCCACGCTTCCCGCCGTGTCGGGTTATCCGCACCTGACCCTTCCGATGGGCGCCGTTTCGGGCCTGCCGGTGAACATGTCGATCATCGGACCGGCTTGGTCCGACGCCCGCCTGCTGGCCCTCGGCTACGCCTTCGAACAGGCGACGCACGCCCGTATCGATCCGCAGTTCCTGCCCAATGTCACGGTGCGTCCGGAGTTCGCCAAGGCCTTCGATCCGCGGTGACGCCCTTGCCTCGTCGGGGTTTCGCCCCAATTTGACGTCAAGCTTCAGCGGCGGAAAAAGGCGCAGGTCCCCTGACACGGCTTTGGAAAAAATCGGCGACCCGCGCTAGTCTGGCAAAGCTCCAGCGGGATCGAACAGCGGCGCTGTTCGTTGCGCCGTCACCGGATTATTCCCAGGGTGTCGCGCCGGTGGCGTTCGAGGATGGAAGGGCTGAACGGGTGTTCGACGTCGCTGCTGGAAAACCCGACGCCCTTCGTCCGGAGACGGACGAGGCCGGCGGCCGCGGCGACGGGTTCCACCTGATCGACACGACCATGATGTACGCGCCCCGCTCCGGCGGGGTAAAACGCTACCTCAACGCCAAGCGCGGCTGGCTGGAAGAGCGTCGCCCCGACATCCGCCACACCCTGGTGGTGCCGGGCGCGGTCACGCGGTCCGGCGGCACGGGCCTCTACACCGTCAGCGCCGCGAAGCTGCCGTTCGGCGATGGCTACCGCATGCCGGCCAGCCCCAACAAATGGGCCGCGGTGCTGGCGCAGCTGGACCCCGACATCATCGAGGCTGGCGACGTGCTGGTGCCCGGCCACGCCGCCCTGATCGCCGGCCAGACCCTGGGCGTGCCCGTGGTCGCTGTCTGCCACACCGACACCCCGACGCTGGCCGCCCTGCACCTGGGCGACTGGGCCGAACAGCCGACCTTCAACCTGTGGGCCCAGGCCTATCGGCGTTTCGACCACGTGGTGGCGCCCAGCCGCCATTCGGCGAGCCGCCTGGCCGAGGCCGGCGTCAAGCAGGTGAGCGTCCATCCGCTGGGCGTCGACCTTGACCTGTTCCATCCCAGCCGCGGTGACCGGGGCGCGCTGCTGAAGCGCCTGGACCTGCCGTCGAACAGCCGCCTGCTGGTTTTCGCCGGCCGCCCAGCCAAGGAAAAGAACATCGATTCCATGGTCGCCGCCGTGGAGATGCTGGGCGATCCTTACCGCCTGGTGCTGATCGGCGCCGGCAAGGACGCCAAATATCCCTCGCGCGTGGCCTGCATCGATTTCGAGGGCGAGCCGGAGACCCTGGCGGGCGTCATCGCCAGTTGCGACGCCTTCCTGCACGCCAACGAGAACGAGACCTTCGGCCTGGTGGTGATCGAGGCCATGGCCGCCGGCCTGCCGGTGATCGGCCCCAACAAGGGCGGCGTCGGTGAACTGCTCGACGAGGGCGTGGGCCAGCTCGCGGCCGGCGTCGATCCGGCGAGCCTGGCCGAGGCGGTGGAGGCCCTGTTCGCCCGCGATCTGGGCGCCCTCAAGCTCGCCGCGCGGCGGCGCGCCGAGACCCGGCATAGCTGGGACCACACCTTCGAAGGCCTCACCCGGCTCTACAGCCAACTCCTCGGCCAGAGCCGCCGCGCACCGATGAAGCTCAGCGCCTAGCGCCCCATCCGCGACGTCGGGCGCTCCACGCTCTGGCGGCGAGTCGCGATGTCCGGCATCCTGCGTCCCGCCGCCGCACGGGGAGCGCGGTTCGATGCTTGCCCGTGCGTCAGCCAAAATTGGTGTTATGATCCACAAAGGATCAAAACAAAGAAGGCCATCGGGAGTCTGACGCCATGCGACGCACCCTCATTCTTGCGCTGGGAACCGCGCTTTCCACCGCGGCTCTGGCCCTGGCCCTGCCGGCGCCCGCCGCTCCGGTCGCGTCGGCCGCCAAGGCCGACGTCGACCCGACTGTCACCCCGCCCGGCTGGAAGGTCCCGAAGACCGCCTTCGGCCAGCCGGACCTCTCCGGTTACTGGTCGAACGCGACCATGACGCCGCTGATCCGCAACGCCAAGCTGACCGACAAGCTGGTGCTTTCGTCAAAGGAGGCCAAGGGGCTGGAGGGGGCCTTCGCTGCCGCCCTGGCCGCGGCGGACGCCCCCACCGACGAGAAGAAGGGACCGGGCAAGGTCACTGACAAGGATTCGCCCGAGGCCAAGCTGGTGGCGATCCGGCCGGACTTCGCCGCCGCGGGCGGCGACGTGGGCGGCTACAACACCTTCTGGATCGACCCGGGCGCCCACATGATGGAGGTGAACGGCGAGTACCGCTCCTCCATCCTGACCACCGCCAACGGCCTGCCGCCGGCCCGCAAGCCCGGCGCCGCGCCGGCCTTCGGCCGCTACCGCGACAACTACGACAGCTACGAGAGCCGTTCGCTGGGCGAGCGCTGCATCATGGGCTTTGGCCGCAACTCCACCCCGCCGATGCTGGCCAACGGCTACTACAACAACGACTACTACATCATGCAGACGCCGGACGCGGTGGTGATCCAGGTCGAGCTGATCCACGACGCCCGCATCATCCGCCTGAAGGGCCAGCATCTCCCCGAGAATGTGCGTCCGTACATGGGTGACTCGCTTGGCCACTTCGAGGGCAACACCCTGGTGGTCGAGACCACCAACTTCCCGCAGAGCGACAATTTCATGGGCTCCTGGAAGCACCTGAAGGTCACCGAGCGCTTCACCCGCGTGTCGCCCACCCGGATCAACTACCAGTTCCAGGTCGAAGACCCTGACACCTGGGACAAGCCCTGGGGCGGCGAGTACGATTTCGCGCCCCTGAAAGGGATTGTCTACGAGTACGCCTGCCACGAGGGGAACTACGCGCTCCCCGCTATCCTGGCCGGCGCGCGCCGGCAGGAACAGGAAGCCGCCGCGGCCAAGGCCAAGGCCGGCGGCGAGTGATGGCCTGACCTCGACGGGCTAGGGAGCGGTGCGCAGGACGTGCCGCTCCAGCTTGTCGAGCGCCCCGTTCCAGCCGCCTTCATGGCTCGCGCGGGACGCCTCGCTGGCCAGGCGTGCGTGGGTGAAGGTGAGCTCGGTGGCGCCGCCGCCGTCGAGCGCCCGCAGGTCGATCTCGATGAGGGACTCGCCGCCCTCGTCCTCGTCGCCCCGCCAGTTCCAGGTCATGGCCAGCCGCTCCGGCTGGCGGACTTCCAGATATTCGCCATGGCTCTCGTGCTCGCTACCGTCCAGCAGGCGGAAGCGGACCCGGAAGCGGCCGCCCACCCGCGGATCGCTCTCGGCGATCAGCACGGGACCGGCGTCCGGCCCCCACCAGCAGGCGATGCCCTCCGCCGTGGTCATCAGGTCGAAGACCACCGAGGGCCGCGCCGCGATCCGGCGCACGAGAGTGATGCTGGTCACGCCTCGCCGTCCGTCCTGGCCTGCGCCGCCAGCAGCGCCACCTCGCGGGCCTCCGCCTGCGCCGCCAGCCGATCGAGGCTCGCCGACCAGAAGCGTTCGTAGCGCTGCAGCCAGTCCATCGCTTCCCGCATCGGTTCGGGGCGCAGCCGCACCGTCACCGTGCGCCCGGCCTTCGACCGGCTGATCAGCCCGGCCTCGTCCAGCACATCCAGGTGTTTCATCACCGCCGGCAGCTTGATGGCGAAGGGCTCCGCCAGTTCGCTGACCGAGGCCGTGTCCTGCCGCTCCAGCCGCGCCAGGATCGCCCGGCGGGTGGGATCGGTCAGGGCCGCGAAGGTGCGGTCGAGCGACGGGTTATAGTTCACCATACAGAAAACTATTGGTGTGGCGGCGCGCCGAGTCAAGCGACCGTCGCGCCGGCGCCCTCAGCGTCCGGTCGGCATGTCCTTGAAGGCCACATCCTTGTCGACCCGGATGTCGCCCGGCAGGCCCAGCACCCGCTCGGCGATGATGTTCTTCAATATCTCGTCGGTGCCGCCGGCGATCCGCAGGCCCGGCGCGAACATCACCGAGCTGTGGAACGCCGCGTGCAGGGGCGCGAGCTCCGGATCGTTGATGATCCCGAACTGGTCGAGCATCTCCACCGCCGTATTGCCCAGGTCCTGCATCTGCAGCGCGGTGACCACCTTGCCGATGGAGCTTTCCGGCCCCGGCGTCTGGCCGCGCGACAGCGCGGTCATGGTGCGATTGCGGGTGTGTTTGAGGCCTTCAGTGGCCACGTACCAGTCGGCCAGCTTTTCGCGCAGCGCCTGGTCCTTGATCGCCGGCGCGCCGTCGAGGCCGGGCACGGACCGCGCCGCCTCCAGGAACTGCGCCCAGCCCGCCCCCGACGGTCCGCCGACCGCCAGGCGCTCGTTCATCAGCGTCACCAGGCTGACTCGCCAACCGTCGTCGATGGCGCCCACCCGCTGGCTGTCCTTCACCCGCACGTCGGTAAAGAACACCTCGTTGAAGCCCGAGCCGCCGGACATCTGGTGGATCGGCTTCACCTCGATCCCCGGATCATGCATGTCGACCCAGAACATGGTCAGGCCCTTGTGCTTGGGCGCGTCCGGGTTGGTGCGGCAGACCACGATGCCGAAGTCGGAGAACTGGGCGCCCGTCGTCCACACCTTTTGGCCGGAGATCAGCCAGTCGCCGGAGCCGTCCGGCGTGCGCACCGCCTTGGTCCTGGCCGCCGCCACGTCCGAGCCGCCGGAGGGTTCCGAGAACAGCTGGCACCAGATCTCCTCGCCGCGCAGGGCGGGGCCGACGAAGCGGTCCTTGGTCTCCTGGTCGGCGAAGGTGGCGACGGTGGGGACGCACATGCCCAGCCCGATCTGGAACGGATTGCCCGGCACCGGATAGTGAGCCTCTTCCTGGTTGAAGATCACCTGTTGGATCGGCGTGCCCCCGGCCCCGCCCCATTCCTTGGGCCAGGTGATCTGGGCGTAGCCGGCCGCCGCCTTCTTCGCCTGCCAGGCCTTGGCCGCGGCCATGCCGCCGCCATCCTCCTCCATGTCGCCGCTCTGATGGGTCCTGGGCGCGTTGGCCTCCAGCCAGGTCTTCACCTGGGCGCGGTAGGCGGCTTCGTCGGGAGTGTCGTTGAAGTCCATGATCCGCTCCTTCAGGCCGCGTTGCGCCGTTCGAGATGGCTCACCAGCCGCTCCTTCCAGACCCTGGGCGCGCCGGCCACGAGGCTGAGCTGGCGCGAGCGGCGGTAATAGAGATGGCAATCCATCTCCCAGGTGAAGCCGATGCCGCCGTGGGTCTGGATGTTCTCCTTGGCGGCGAACCAGAAGGCTTCGCTGGCCGCGATCCGCGCGGCGCTGGCGGCCAGCGGCGTCTCCGGCGCGTCGGTGTTGAGCGCCCAGGCGCCGTAGTAGGCGTTGGACCGGGCAAGTTCGTTCTTGATGTAGATGTCGGCCAGCTTGTGCTTGATCGCCTGGTAGGACGCGATCACCCGGCCAAAGGCGTAGCGGTCCAGGGCGTAGGCCTTGGCCATCTCCAGGCATTTGTCGGCGCCGCCACACTGTTCGAACGCCAGCAGGACCGCGGCGCGGTCGAACACCTGCTCGACGATCTCCAGGCCCGCGCCCGCCTCGCCGATCCGCCGCGCCGGCGCGTCCTTGAAGGTGAGCTTGGCCGCGTCCCGGGTCGGATCCAGCGTCTGCAGCATCCCGCGGGTGACACCCTCGCCGTCCAGATGCACCGCGAACAGGCCAGGCTTGCCGTTCTCCTTGGCCAGCACCAGGGCGATGTTGGCGATGTCGCCGTCGGTGACCGGCAGTTTCACGCCGGAAAGCTTGCCGTCGGTGACCGTGGTCTTGAGGCTGGCCGCCGTCGCGGGGCCCGGCCCTTCCGAGGTCGCCATGCAGCCGATGATCTCGCCCGCCGCCACCTTCGGCAGCAGCCAGGCCTTCTGTTCGGCGTCGCCGGCCAGCATCACCGCCTCGGCCACGAAATAGACCGTCGAGGCGAACGGGATCGGCGCGACCGCGCGGCCCAGTTCCTCGGCGATCACACAGAGTTCCAGGTGACCCAGGCCCAGGCCGCCGTGTTCCTCCGGGATCGCAGCGCCCAGCCAGCCCTGGGCGGCCACCGCCTTCCACAGCGCCTCGTCGTAGGCCTTGCCGTCCTCATCCAGCACGCCGCGCACCCGCGCCGTCGTGCAGTTCGCGTCGAGGAACTTGCGCGCCTCGGCCTTGAGGAATTTCTGGTCGTCGGAGAAATCGAAGTTCATGGCGCTGCCGATCCTGCCGGTTGTCTCCGGCTTGCGAGGTTTCCTCGCACGTCAACATACGCTCAGCATCCGGCCTGAGAAGTGTGACCCGGCGTCAGCCGCCAGAGGTGAAGTCGCCGTCCGGCGAGACCCGGCCGACGATCCGGCCGCCCTCCCACAATTCGGCCGTGCGGCCGCGCCGCGCGAAGCTCTTGGCGAGGTCGCTGGCGATGCCATCGTCGGCCGCTTCGAAGGCCTGGCCAAGCTGCAGCCGGCCATCCGGATCGACGATGTAGATGCGATAAGACTTCACGCGTCCGCCCCCCGGCGAGCATCCGTTGTAGGGGGTTTCCTGACGCCGTCTGTCAGCTACCAGACGCGGCGGCGGAAAAGGCGGCAGGAACAAGGCGATCCCGTTACGGGTTGGGCCGGCCATGGAGGTCGACAAGCCGACTGCCATGCAGATCATCGTCGCGTGGCGGGACAACAAGTGGGTGGTTCAGCGCAACGCCGTCGAGGTCGGGGCCTACGCCTACCGGCCCCACGCCATGGACATGGCCCGCACCCTCAGCACCGAAGCGGCGGCGCAGGGCCTCGATTGCTACATGCTGGTGCGCGAACAGGACGGACGTTGGAATGAGCATCCTTGCCCAAAACCCGCGCCGGACGGGTGAAACCCACCCGTTCGCGCCTTGGCGCCGCCACGCTCAAGGGCCTAGATGCCAGGCATGCGCACAGACACGCCCCAGCCGATCCGGCTAGCCGATTACCAGCCTCCCGCCTTCCTCATTGACGAGGTCCATCTCACCTTCGATCTGAAACCTAGCGTCACCCGGGTGAAGGCGAGCCTCAAGGTGCGCCGCAACGGCGATCACGCCGAGCCCCTAAAGTTCAACGGCGAGCGGCTGAAGCCGATCTCCGTGGCGATCGACGGTCGCGTCTTGGCCGAGGGCGAGCGCGCCATCGATGGCGAATATCTGATCATCCCGGACGCCCCGGACGCCTTCACGCTCGAAACCGAGGTCGAGATCGATCCGGAGGCCAACAAGGCGCTGGACGGCCTCTACATGTCCGCCGGCCGCTTCTGCACCCAGTGCGAGGCCGAGGGCTTCCGCAAGATCACCTTCTGGCCTGACCGACCGGACGTGCTGTCGCGCTTCACCGTGCGGATCGAGGCGGACAAGGCGTTCCACCGTCTGCTCTCCAACGGCAATCTGATGGAGAACGGCGACCTGCCGGGCGGGCGCCATTACGCCGTCTGGAACGACCCGTTCCCCAAGCCCTGCTACCTGTTCGCGTTGGTGGCCGGTGAGCTGGACGTGCTGGAAGACAGCCGCATCACCATGAGCGGCCGCAAGGTGATCTTACGCATCTACGTCGACCCGGGCATGGCCCCGCGCGCCGCCTACGCCATGGATGCGCTGAAGCGCTCCATGAAGTGGGATGAGGACACCTTCGGCCTGGAGTACGACCTCGACCTCTTCATGATCGTGGCGGTGCGCGACTTCAACTTCGGAGCCATGGAGAACAAGGGATTGAACATCTTCAACTCCTCGCTCCTGCTGGCCGACCCTGCGACCGCGACCGACATGGACTTCGAGCGCATCGAAAGCGTCGTGGCGCACGAATATTTCCACAACTGGACTGGCGACCGGGTGACCTGCCGCGACTGGTTCCAGCTCTGCCTGAAGGAGGGCCTGACGGTCTTCCGCGACCAGAGCTTCTCCGCCGACCAGCGCGGCCACGCCGTGCAGCGGATCAAGGACGTGAAAGCGCTGCGCGCCCGCCAGTTCGCCGAGGACCAGGGGCCGCTCGCCCACCCGGTGCGGCCGTCCAGCTATCTGAAGATCGACAACTTCTACACCGCGACCATCTACGAAAAGGGCGCGGAAGTAATCCGGATGCTGAAGACCCTGATCGGGCCGGACGCCTTCCGCAAAGGCATGGACCTCTACTTCGAACGCTGGGACGGCCACGCCACCACCGTCGAGGAGTTCATTCGCTGCTTCGCCGATGTTTCGGGCCAGGACCTCGGCGCCTTCTTCGCCTGGTACGAACAGGCCGGCACCCCGGCGGTGACCCTGAAGAGCACCTATGACGACACCCGCCACGAGCTCCACCTGGAGTTCGCGCAGGGGACCGCGCCGACGCCTGGCCAAGCCGCCAAGGGCGCCCTGCCGATCCCGGTGATCGTCGGCCTGCTGGACCAGGAAGGCCGCACCCAGGCCTTCGTCCGTGACGGCCAGGCGGTGGACGAGACCGTGGTCGTGCTCGATGCCGCCAGGACCAAGGTCACCCTGACCGGCGTCGACGAACGGCCCGTGGTCTCCGCCCTGCGGCGCTTCTCCGCGCCGGTGAAGCTGGCCTCCAACGCCGAGGCCCGCGACCGCTACGTGCTTCTGGCCGGCGATCCGGACCTGTTCAACCGTTGGGAAGCTGGCCAGGAACTGGCCCGCGCCCTTATCCTCGCCCGCGCCAGCGGCCTGGCCGACGAGGTCGGCGAGGAACGCTACGCCGAGGCCGTGGGCCGCGCCCTGGCCGACCAGGCCGCCGACCCGGCGTTCAAGGCGCTGCTCTTGATGCTGCCCTCGGAGCCGGACCTGGCGCTGGCCATGACCCCGGCCGATCCCACCGCCATCCACGAGGCGCGCGAAGCCCTCCGCATGCGCCTGGCCGTCCACCTGTCGGAGGAGCTGAAGCGGCTGCACAACGGCCTGCAGGAGCTGGGCGAGTTCTCGCCGGACGCCTCCGGCGCCGGACGCCGCGCCCTGCGCAACGCCGCCCTGGAGCTGATGGCCGCCAATCCCCGATCCGAGGTCGGCGAACTGGCCTTCGGCCACTATGAGGCGGCCGCCAACATGACCGACGCCATCGGCGGTCTGGCAGCCCTGACCCTGATCGGCGGCGAGCTCTATGAGCGCGCTCTTGCTGACTTCTACGACCGCTGGAAGGGCGAGCCGCTGGTCATCGACAAATGGTTCTCCGTCCAGGCGCGCGACCCGAACGACAGCGCGCTCGGCCGCGTGCTCGCGCTGACCGCCCATCCGGCCTTCGAGGCCAAGAACCCCAATCGCCTGCGCGCGCTGGTCTCGACCTTCGCGAGCTTCAATCCGGTGCGGTTCCACGACCCGAGCGGCGCCGGCTACCGGTTCCTGGCCGACCAGATCCTGGCCACCGACGGCTTCAACCCGATGACCGCGGCCAGGCTCGTCGAGCCGCTGGGCGGCTGGCGGCGCTACAAGCCGGAACTGGGCCGCCTGATGAAGGCCGAGCTGGAGCGGATCATGCAGCACCCCGGGCTTTCCAAGAACGTCTTCGAACTGGTGAGCCGATCCCTGGCCGAAGACGCCGAAGCTTAACCCTGCCGAGACAATTCGCCGCTTTATGGCGGTGACGCTGTTTACCCTTACCGCGTAGAGTCCGCGCGATCGGGGTGATTTGCCTTGTCTTCGGAGGAGCGGCGAGCCTTGTCGGCACGCGACAGTCAGAGCGCGGCCCCCAGCGTGGGCCAAAGCGCGGCGACGTCGCCATCCCAGGATCGGTCCGCCGACCTGGCGTTGGCGAAGCCGCCGACGCAGCG
>DATAUR010000051.1:0-8744 GCA_036268175.1 Phenylobacterium sp.
CACCTGGCCGCTGAACTGGAAGGTGTCTTTCGGGGTGACGTTCCAGTTGATGCTGAAACGCCCTCCGCCCTCGATCGCCGAGCGCGTGCCGACCGCGCCCAGCAGCGCGCCCGCCAGCGGGAAAGTCCCGCTGTCGATCTCCGCGTAATAGATGTTGGTGGAGACGTTGTAGGACAGGTCCTTCGTCAGGTGCCCGTTGGCCACCAGCTCGACGCCGGCGTGTTTGCTGGAGGCGAGGTTCTCCTTGGTGTCGAGCAGCACCCCGTTGCCCAGATCGGTGATCACGTCGGTGACGTCGTGGTCGCCTTGCCGGTAATAGGCGGTGGCCAGGTAGAAGGTCCCTGCGGCCTTGTACTGATAGCCCGCCTCGAAACTGTCGGTGCGTTCGGGCTTCAGGTTGGGATTGCCGGCCCGGAAATTGAAGGCGTCGGACTCGATCCGGAAAGGATCCAGATCGGAGGGGCTGGGCCGCTGGATGCGCCGGCTGTAACTCAGCGTCAGCTGCTGATTGTCCGAGAACCTGTAGTTCAGATGCAGGGTCGGATAGGCGTTGACGGCGTTGGTGTCGTGGACCAGCGCCGTGGTGATCTCGTCGAGGTCGAGCTGCACGTCCTCGACCCTGAGGCCCGCCAGCATGGTGAAGGCGCCGAACGGCTGCTCATAGGTGGCATAGGCCGAATTGATGGTCTGCCGGTAGAGGAAGCGGTTGGTCAGCGTCGGGTCCGGCGTCGCGCTCGCCATGCTCGCCCCGCGCAAGGCGACGTTGTCGTAGCTTTGGTCGTCGTAGCGCAGGTCATAGCCCGCCTTCAGCTGCCCGTCGTTCGCCATGGGCCGCTTGAGGTCGACGCGGACATCGGTCAAGGCGAGGTTGTTGTGGCCGCGGATGTCTTGGACGTTCTCCGGGGCAGCCGGCAGGCTGGTCAGGCTGTCGAATTCCGTCTCGTTTCGCTCGTAGTTGAGCTCGTGGCTGGCGCTGACCGAGACGTCATCATCGACCCCATGGATGCGCCGCCAGGTCGCCTGGACGCCGAGGTTGTCACGGCCCTGCTTCAGGAAGCCGGTCTGGTCGAATACCTCATTGAGTGCTCCGGTAGGGTCGAACCCCTTCAGGTGTTCCTGGGTGTCGAAGTTCTGAAGGAATTGGTTGAAGTGGACGTCGGCCGAGAGGCGGTCGGTCTTGTTGAGATCGTAGTCCGCCCCGGCGCGGGCGTTCCACTGGTCGAACGGCCCGCGCAGATCGTTGGTCTGGTGGGTGGTTTCCAGCGGCGCGCCGGTGGCGTCGAACAGGCTGCGGTCGTCCGTGTTGATCGAATGCTGCGGGTCATGGCGGAACCCGGCGTCGCCGGAGACCGTCAAGCTGTCATTGCTGTAGGCGCCCGTGACCCCGCCGTTGCGCAGGCCCGCCGAGCCTGTGGTGTAGCGCACGCTGCCCGAGGTCCCGATCCGGTGGGTCTTCTTCATCACCAGGTTGATGATCCCGGCCGAGCCGTCCGGCGAGAACTCGGCCGAGGGGTTGGTGATCACCTCCACGCGCTCCACGGAATCGGCGGGCAGGGATTGCAGGGCCTGGGCCGCGCTCTGGCCGCGGAACAGGGCCGAGGGCTTGCCGTCCACCAGGATGGTGACGTTGGGGTCGCCGCGCAGGCTGACGTTGCCCTGCACGTCCACCTCGACCGACGGGATGTTCTTCAAGGCGTCGCTGATCGTGCCGGTGGTGGCGGCGAGATCGTTGGCGATGCCGTAGCTGCGCCGGTCGATGGAGGAGCGGAAGCCGTTCTGCGCCGCGCCGGTGACCACCACCTCGTCGACCGTCTTGGGCGTCGCCGGCTTCCTGGCCGGCGGCGCGGTGGACTTGGGGGCGGCGCCCTTCGCCGGCGCCTTGGACTTCGCTCCAGACTTCGTCCCGGACTTCGCCGCGGGGGCCGGCGCCTGGAGCTGCGTCTGGGAGGATTGGGTTTGGGAGGGCTGCGCCTGCGCTTCGGCGTGGCTGGCGGCCACGGCCATCGCGGTGGCCAGCAAGACGCTCACTCGATTTCGCAAGGCTCCCCCCGGACGGCGCGCCAGGCTGTCTAAGGGAGCCCGGTCGCGAAAGTATAACCGAGCCGAACTTCATGGCGCCTCTGAGGCGGTAGAGCTTGTTTGCCGCAGGTCAGGGACCGGGGCCCGCGCCGCCGAAGTCGAAGGCCGGCGCCCTGGGCTTCTTGCCGGCCCCGCCGAAGGTGCGGGTGAAGCCCACGAAGACGCCACGGATGTGGATATGGAAGTCGCTGTGGTCGCGCAGGATCGGGGTCGAGGTGATCTGCTCGAAGCGCACGCCTTCGAACGGGTCCTGGATGGTGACGACCCCGTAGAGGGCGTCGCCGAACTTGTGGCGGTAACCGATGAAGGTGATCTCGAAGGGCTCCACGAAGCCCTGGGGCGTTAGCCGCTTGGCGTTGAGGTTGGTGGTCCACTGGACGGTGTCCCTGGGCGTCGGGTCCCAGGTCAGGCTGGCGCGGCCGTCCACCTCGAAGGCCGAGCGGCGGCCGGCGAAGTCGAGGAGCTGTTCCAGGCCGTCGCTCTGCGCGTCGATCTCGTTCCAATAGAGGTTGGTGGAAAGGCTGTAGCTCAGCGTCTTGGTGATGTGGCCGTTGGCCACCAGCTCCAGCCCCGCGGCCTTGCTGTCGCTGAGGTTCTCCTTGGTGGTCAGCAGCACGCCGCTAGGCTGGGCGGTGAGCACGTCGGTCACCCCGTGCGCGTTCTGCCGATAGTAGAGGGTCGCCAGGTAGTAGGTCCCGCCGGAACGGTACTGGTAGCCGGCCTCGAAGCTGTCGGTGGTCTGCGGCTGCAGGTTCGGATTGCCGGCCTGGAAGCTCAAGGGGCCGAACTGGACGGGAAAGGGATTGAGGTCGTCCGGGCTCGGCCGCTGCACGCGCCGCGAATAGCTGAAGGAGAGCTGTTGGGCGTCGGAGACCTTGTAGCCCAGGTGCAGGGACGGATAGGCGCGGAAGTAGCTGGTGTCGTGCACCTGCGCGGTCGTCACCTGGTTGAGATCGAGCTCGACGTTTTCCAGTCGCAGGCCGCCCAGCACGGTCCAGTCGCCGAGCGGCTGTTCATAGGTGGCGTAGCCCGCCTCGATCGTCTGCTTGTAGAGGAAGACGTTGCTCTGGGTCGGGTCCGGCAGGATGTCTGCCGCGGAGCCGCCGACCAGGCCGCGATTGTCGTAGCGGTTGTCGTCGATCCTCAGGTCGTAGCCGGCCTTCAGCTTGCCGTCGGCGAGCATGGGGCGAACGTAGTCGGCCTTCAGCTCGCTCAGGTTGGAGCTGTTCTGCGTCTTCAGGTCGGTGAAGACCGGCGGGGCGGCGGGCGTGGTGGAGACCCGGTCGAAGGTCTGGTCGCGCACGTCGTCGAGGTGCTCGCGCGAGATGTTGACCGTCAGCGTGTGGTCGTCGCCGAAGGTCCGGCGCAGGGTCGCCTGCACCTCGCGGTCGCCCAGCCCCCAGGTGAGGTGCTCCGGCTCATCGAAGGCCTGGATCAGGGCGCCCGTGGGATCCTGCGCCTGGAACTGCGCCAGCGGCGCCTGGTCGGCGTCGGTGTGGCTGAAGCGGGCGTCGCCACTGATCCGGGTCTTGGGATCGAGGTCGTAGTCGATGCTGGCGTGCGCCCCCCAGCGGTCGAGGTGGCCGCCGCCGCTGTTCAGCGTCTGGCTTGAGCTCAGCACATGGCCCTCGCCATCCAGGATGTCGCGCCGGTCGACGCCGCCAGCGCTCTGGGGGTCGTAGCGGCCGTTGACGTCGGCGGTGATCGCCAGCTTGTCGGAATTGTAGGCGCCGGTCAGGCCGGTGCTGCCCCGGCCGTGGTCGCCGTAGGTGAGGCGCATCGATCCCGAGGCGCCGGCCTTGCGGGTCTTCTTGCTGATCAGGTTGATGATCCCGGCGGTCCCTTCCGGCGAGAACTCGGCCGAAGGATTGGTGATCACCTCGACGCGTTCAATGGAGTCGGCCGGCAGCGCCTCCAGGGCCTGGGCCGCGTTCGCGCCCTTGAACTGTCCGGACGGCTTGCCGTCGAGCAGGATGGTGACGTTCGAGTCGCCGCGCAGGGAGACGTTGCCCTGCGGGTCGACCTGCACGGAGGGAATGTTGCGCAGCGCGTCGCTGACCGAGCCGGTGGTGGTCTGCAGGTCGCTGGCGATGCCGTAGCTCTTGCGGTCGATGTCGCTGCGAAAGCCGTTCTGCGACGCGCCGGTGACCGTGACGCCCTCGACGGTCTTGACCGCGCCCGGCTGGGCCGGAGCGGGCTTGCTGCCGGCCTGGTCGCGGGGCGGCGGCGCGGAGGGCTGTGTTTGCGTCTGGGACTGGGCCTGCGACTGGGCGGCGGCGGGGGCCGCGACGGTGGCCAGGACCGCGGCGAGCCAGGTGTATCGGCGGTGTCGCACAGAGGCCCCCAATCGTCAGCCAGACGGCTCGCGGGCGGCTGATCCCGGCTCGGATCGCAGGATCCGGCCTAGAAATATTACATCTGTAAAATACCGTGTCAACGGAGGCCGGGAGAGGCATGGTCTCGCGGTCTTGGCCTCCTGGAATACAGGCGTACTTTCATTTAAAATACATCCGTATCATAGTCCAGGCCCGATCACTCCTTGAGGCGCAGGGATGAATAAGGAGAGGGTTTTGCAACCCCGGCTGACCGCGATGGGTCTCGCCATCGGCCTGATGCTCGGCGCGCCGGACGCGGGGGCGTTCCAGCCGCCGGCGAAGGCGGCGCCGGATACCCCGGCCGCGGCCACGACGACCGTCGCGCCGCTGACCGTCATCGCGCCCAAGCGCCAGGCGGCGCAACTGCCCTCGCTGGTCTCCCGCTTCGTCCAGCAGCACGGCGCGCCCAGCCGGATCGATCAGCTCTCGCGCTGGGCGGTTCCCCTGTGTCCCAAGGCCGGCGGCCTGACCGCGCCGTTCAACGCCTTCGTCTCCGCGCGGGTCCTGCAGGTGGCCAAGGCGGTCGGTGTGCCGGCGGCCAGGCCGCGCAACCGCGACGTGGCCTGCAAGACCAACCTGCTGATCGTCTTCACCACCAAGCCGCAGGCCCTGATGGACAATGTCCGCAGAAGTCATCCGCAGATGCTGGGTTTTCACTACGCCGCCCAGACAGAGCGGCTGGCGACCTTCGATCAGCCGATCCAGGCCTGGTACATGACCGGCACCGGCGGCCGCGAAGGTCTTCCCGAACCGGATACCGAGTTTGGCCGCGCGCCGCAGGGCACGGCCGGCAGCCGGCTTAGCGCCGGCCTGACCAACCAGTTCATGGGCGTGCTGGTGGTGATCGACTCCAACCAGATCCTCGGCCGCCAGATCGGCGCGCTGGCCGACCAGATCGCCATGCTGAGCCTGGCCCGCGCCACCCGCGCCGCAGGGTGCAGCGAGCTTCCGACCATCCTCGACGCCATGAACCCCGACTGCATATCCGCCGTCCCGCTCACCGAGATGACGGTCTATGACGTGGCCTATCTGAAAGGGCTCTATTCGATAGACCCCGAGGAATTCCTCGCCGCCCAGCGTAGCGAGATTGGCAGCCGGATGATGCGCGACCTGACCGCCCCGCCGCCGCCACAGACCGCTTCGCCGCCGAAGCCCTGACCGGACTTGAGCGTCAGCGCGCGACGCTGGCCCGGGCGCGCTGCAGGTTGGCGCGGCGGCCCTCCTGCGGCTCGACGTCGTTCAGCACCGCCAGCAGCGACGTCTTCAGCGCATTGCCCTTGCGTCCGTCGGCCAGCTTCCCGCCGCCCGGGCCGGTGACATAGAAGGCGTCGACGGCGCGCTCGCCGTAGCCGTCGATGTGGGCCGACAGGATCGACAGGCCCGCGTCGGCCAGCGTGCGAGCGAGCGCGGCGAGCAGGCCCGGCCGGTCGCGGCCCGAGGCCTCCACCACCGTCGAGGTCTCCGAGGCGTCGTTGTCCAGCATCACCGCCGGCTCGATGGAAAAGGCCGCCGCGCGCCCGAAGTCGGCCGGCCGGCGGGGCTCGATCTCCACCGCCTCGCCGCGGGCGGCGGCCTCCAGGCTCTCGACCAACCGGGTGAGCGAGCGGGGATTGTCCGCGCCATAGGGCTGGCCGGCGGCATCCTGCAGATAGAAGACATCCAGCGCCTGGCCGAAGTTGGAGGTGAACACGCGTGCGCCCACCACATTGGCGCCGGCTCCGGTGATCGCGCCGGCGAGGTCGACGAACAGCCGCTGGCGGTCGGTGGCGGCCACCACCAGCTCGGCGGCGTCGCGGTCGGCCCGCACCCGGCCCTCGGCCGCCGCGCCGTTCCCAGCCCGGCGGGAAAGCGCGGCATGCGCCAGCACCTCGGCCTCCGAGAAGGCCGAGAAATAGGCGTCCTCCATGGCGTCGGCCCAGGCCTCGGACGCCGGATCCGCCTTGGCGACCCGCACGCGGGCGTCATAGGCGGCGTTCTCGTGATAGCGCTTCAGGGCGGCGGCGCTGTCCGACCCGCGGCCGCCGCGGAAGATCGCCTCGGTGGCGCCGTAGAGCTCGCGCAGCAGCTGGCCCTTCCAGCCGTTGAAGACGCCCGGCCCAACGGCGCGAATGTCGGCGACGGTGAGCACCAGCAAGAGGCGCAGGCGCTCCGGCGTGGCGATGATCTGGGCGAAGTCGGTGACCGTGCGCGGGTCGGAGATGTCGCGCTTCTGGGCGGTGTCGCTCATCACCAGGTGATGCTCCACCAGCCAGGCCACCAGCTCGATCTTCGAGCGCTCCAGGCCCAGCCGCTCGCAGGCCGACCGCGCGGCACGGGCGCCCGCCTTCTCCTGGCCGCCCACCCCGCCCTTGCCGGTGTCGTGCAGCAGCATGGCCAGGAACAGCGCCTCGCGGTCGACGATCAGCGGCATGACGCTGGTGGAGAGCGGATGGTCCTCGGCGAAGCGGCCGGTGGCGATGTCGGCGATCACGCCCACGGCGCGCAGGGTGTGCTCGTCCACCGTGTAGGAGTGGTACATGTTGAACTGCATCTGGGCGACGATCCGCCCGAACTCCGGCAGGTAGCGGCCGAGCACGCCGGCCTCGGTCATCAGGGTCAGCGTCCGCTGCGGGTCGCGTCCGCGGGCCAGGACCTCCAGGAACACCTTGGCCGCATGCCGGTCGCGGCGCACCGCAGACGTGATCAGCGGCAGGGATCTGGTGGCGGCGGTGAAGGCGTCGGGATGCAGGTCGAGATTGCGCTCGTCGGCGATCTTGAACAGCCGCAACAGGTTGATCGGATCGGCCTCGAAGATCTCCGGCCCATCGATGTTCAGCCGCCCGCCGATCTCGTGGAAGCCCGGCACGTCCAGCCGCTTGCGCTTGGGCCGCCTGGCTGGCAGCAGGCGGGAGAGGCCGCGCGGCGCCACCTTCACCCGCTCGGCTTCCAGCTTGGCGGCGAACACCCGGGTCAGCGCGCCGACCTCCTTGGCGATCAGGAAATAGCGCCGCATGAACCGCTCGACCGCCGGCGCGTCGCCCCGGTCGCCATAGCCCATCCGCCTGGCGATCTCCGGCTGCAGGTCGAAGGTCAGCCGCTCTTCGGGCCGCCCCGTGGCGAAGTGCAGGTGGCTGCGCACCGCCCAGAGAAAATCGAAGGCCTGGATGAAGGCGCGCACCTCGCGGTGTTCGAACATCTCCAGCTGCATCACCTTTTCGATGGATTGCCCCGGATGCAGGTACTGGGCGATCCAGAACAGGGTGTTGAGGTCGCGAAGCCCGCCCTTGCCCTCCTTGATGTTGGGCTCGACCATGTAGCGGCTGGCGCCGGCGCGGGTGTGGCGCTCGTCCCGCTCCTTCAGCTTGGCGGCGACGAACTCGGCGCCGGTGCCCTTGACCACCTCGTTCTGGAAACGGCGCAGCAACTCGTCGGCCAGCTTCTCGTCGCCGATCAGCCGGCGGGCCTCGAGGATCGAGGTGCGGATGGTGAAGTCCTCGCGGGAGAGCTTCACGCACTCCTCGACCGTGCGGGACGCGTGGCCGACTTTGAAGCCCAGGTCCCAGAGCGCGTAGAGCATGTACTCGATGACGCTCTCGGCGTGGGCGGTCTGCTTGTAGGGCCGCACGAACAGGAGATCGATGTCGGAGTAGGGCGCGAGCGTGCCCCGGCCATAGCCCCCAACCGCCATCAGGGTCAGGCGCTCGCCCTCGGTCGGATTGCGGGCGCGGAACACGTGGACGGTGGTGAAGTCCCAGAGCGCGGTGATCACCTCGTCGGTCACGCCCGAGATGAGCCGGGCGGTCTCGATGCCGCCGGCCCCGTTCTCCAGCCGCTCCTTGGCGATCATCCGCCCCCGGAACAGGGCGGCCTTGAGGATCTCCAGCGCCGCCTTGCGCTGCGCCGGCCCGTCGCCCGCCTCCAGCGCCGCCGCCGAGAGCTGGGCGCGCAGCCGCACGCCGTCGACGACATATTCCAGGCGGGTGGGCTTCAGGCGGGGCGGCATGGTCTGACGGATATAGGATGCTTTGCCGCGGCCCGCCCGCGCCTTGTGGCCTCAGGTCCGCTGCAGGCCGCGATAGAGGCTGCGCGAGCGCGCGATCCCCGCCACGATCGGCGCGGCCGCGCAAAGCCCGATGGCGGCGCCGAACAGGCCGGTGTCGCGGAGCGCGAAGCCCAGCGCCACCAGGGTCAGGCCGCCCAGCACTAGGCCGCGGCCGGTGAACCGCTGGGTCTTGTCCCAGACGGTGGCGTTGGCGAGCGTCCAGGGCGTCCTCAGGCCGATGAACAGGTTCCGCCGCGCCTTGCCCAGGT
>DATAUR010000052.1:0-19028 GCA_036268175.1 Phenylobacterium sp.
CCGGCGGTGACGATGACGGCGGGCGCCAGGCCGGAAACGTCCTTGGCGCGCAGGGGCGAAAGCCGTGGATCGGCGGGGCTGTCGCCCGGGCCCAGGTAGTGGCCCATGAACCAGTCCATGGTGGCGCGGGTCAGCGGGAAGCTGTCGCCATAGGTGGTCATCGACGCGCTCTCGCAGGCCACGTCGACGCAAGGGTAGATGAGCAGTTGCAGGGCCGGCTGCGGCTCGCCCTTGCGCTTGAGTTCCTGGCAGATAACGGCGGCGAAGTTGCCGCCCATGGAATCGCCGCCGATAGCCGCCTGGGCGAGCGGAGCGCCGAAGCGTTCGGCGTTGTCGCGGCCCCAGTGATAGGCGGCCATCATGTCGTCGAGACCGGCCGGGAATCGATGCTCGGGCGCCAGCCGGTAGTCGACGGACAGCACCGGCCCCCGCGTGGTCTTGGCCAGGATCGAACAGAAGGTGTGACAGGTCTCCAGGTCGCCGATCACCCCGCCGCCGAAATGGCCGAAGATCATCAGGGGCGCATGGCTGTCCTGGGTCTCGGGGCGGTAGAGGCGCGCAGGGATCGTCCCGGCAGGCCCTGGAATGTCGACGGCCTCGAAGCGCACGCCGGGCTCCGGCGGGCCGCTGACGACGGCGAGCGTCATGGCGCTGCCGGCGCGGGCGTCCTGCGGCGACAGCGTGGTCATCGGCGGCGCGCCGCGCGCCTGGGCGGCCAGGTACTGCAGCCGCGGATCCAGCGTGCGGCCGCCCTGATAGACCACACCGCCGCCGGCCATCAGGCGCAGCATCGGCGTCGGCAGGCTGAGCAGGGTGTTCAGGATGGTGCGTTGGGTGGCGGCGCTGGGCATCAAGCGGGCGCCTTGGGCAAGCCCTTCAGGCCTCCCAGGATCATGGTCACGGCGAATTCGGTGGCCCCGGCGGTGTCGATGGGTCGGCGCTCCAGCATCTTGTCACCGACCTCGCGGGCGATGGCGATGCAGGCGGCGGCCATGTAGTCGGGGTCGGCGAAGGGGCCTTTGCGCTCGGCGATGTCTTCGGCCATGGCGTCGCGGATCTCGGCGAAGACGGCGGCCATTTCCGGGGTTTCGCCCTGGATGTGCAGGTGCGGCTCGCCGGCCGGGCGGCGCGCGGCCCAGTTGGCGTGCTCGTCGGCGATGAAGCCGAAGTAGGCGCTGATCGCCTTGTGGACGAACGCCTCGAAGGAATAGCCCTTGCCGCGCAGGCCTTTCAGGATCGGGGCGAAGCGGCGCGCGCCATCGTCGGCCAGGGCGGCGAACACCTCCTCCTTCGACCGGTAGTAGTTGTAGAAGGTGCCGGCAGCGAGGCCCGTGCGGCGGATGATGTCCCGCACCGTGGCGGTCTCGTAGCCCAGCTCTCCAAACACCTCGCGCGCGGCGTCCAGGATCGCCTGGCGGTTGGCGACCTTGGTCTGCTCGCGCTTGCCGGGGCCAAGAGCTGGATTGAGGTAGGCGACCTGGGACATTCGACTCTGCGATAGGACTCAAAAGTGACGGGTGTCACTCTGAAGAGTGTCGGCGCGGAAAGCAAACGCCGCGGGCGCCTGTTTCGCGGCCATCAGGCGGCGATCTTGCGCAGGTAGAGTTGATAAAGCGGCGCCCCTATCAGGCTGACCTTGCGCTGGAAGACGTTGACGAAGGCGTCGATGCCGGGCTTCGGCATATTGTAGGCGTCCTGCCGGCCTTCGCCTTCCAGCGACCACAGGTAGTCGTCGAAGATCATCACTCCGCCGACCTTGAGCAATTGGAACCCCAGCACCGCGTCGGCGAGTACGTCCGGCGCCTGATGCGAGCCGTCCACGTAGATCCAGTCGAAATGCCCCGCCGCCCCGTCGGCCAGCAGCCGGACCAGGGCCGCATGGGACGCGGCCTTGTGCTTGTGGATGGTCGCCGGATGGGCCGCAGCGGCGCAGGCCTGGGCGATGTTGGCGTCAAAGCGCCGCTCCACCGCGGCCATGGCCGCCGGATCGTGCTCCACCCCGCCGGTCCAGGTGTCGATGCAGTGCAGCTCGATCGGCCGGTCGGCGGCGCAGGCCTCGATCAGAAAGCAGGCCGAGCGGCCCTCGTAGGCGCCGATCTCCAGCAGGGCCGACGGCGGATAGAGCCGCAAAAGCTCGCGCCAGACGGGGGCGAAATGGCTGAACCAGTCGCTGGTGAAGTCGTAGCCGTCGCTCAAGACCGCATCCCCCGCCGAAGTGTCGGAGAGGGCTTACACCGTCCGCTGCGCCCGGTCCTTTTCGTTGGCCGAGCGGATCGAGTCGCGGGCCGCCTCCCACTCCGCGTCGCCCCATTCGGAGAGCCGGTTGAAGCCGCCGCCGCCACGCAGGTGCGCCCCGCCGTCGATGGCGATGGTCTGGCCGTTCACATAGGCCGAGCCGGGATCGAGCAGGTAAATGGCGAGGTTCGCCAACTCGCGCATCTCGCCGTTGCGGTTCAGCGGGATGGTCGGATCCTTCTTTTCCGACTCCGTGCCGGCGCCCGGGTTCAGCCGCGCCCAGGCGCCCTCGGTCGGGAAAGGCCCCGGCGCGATGGCGTTGAAGCGGATGCCGCGGTTGCCCCACTCCACGGCCAGCGATTGGGTCATGACGTTGAGGCCGGCCTTGGACATGGCCGACGGCACGGTGAAGGGCCCGCCGTGCCAGACCCAGGTGGTGAGGATCGAGACCACCGAGGCGTGCTTGCCTTCGCTGAGCCAGCGCTTGCCGCACTCCTGGGTGACGAAGAAGGAGCCCCGGAAGACGATGTTGGCGATGGCGTCGAAGCCGCGGGCCGAGAGGTCCTCGGTTCGGGAGATGAAGTTACCGGCGGCGTTGTTGACCAGGCCGGTGAGCGCCCCGCCATCGGCCCACACCGTGTCGATCATTTCGGCGATCGCTTCCGGCACGCGGATGTCGCAAGCGAGGCCGACGCACTTGCCGCCGCCCTTTTCGGAAGGATGCGCGTCCATCAGCTCCTTGGCGGCGGCCTCGACCACCCCGCCTCGGCGGCCGCAGATGTAGACCGTCGCGCCCAGCATCACGCAGGCCTCGGCCATCACCTTGCCCAGCCCCGTGCCGCCGCCGGTGATCAGGATGCGCTGGCCCTTCATCAGGCCGGTGCGGAACATCAGGTCGTCAGGGGTCAGGTCGGTCATGGGCGCGTCCTCCAGGCCTTATTTTCGGCCAGCCAAGCGCCCTGACGCTGGGGCGGTCAAGCGGCGTGGAGCGACGGTCCTTCTCCCATTTTTCGTCATTCCCCGGCCTGTCCCGGGAACCCATGGTCGCAGGCGGCTCAGGAAGAGGTTCGGCCCCGCCACGCCAACCTTTCACCACGGAGGTCATAGGTTCCCGGGACAAGCCCGGGAATGACGAGCAGGAAAGGGTGAGCGTGGACTGTAGTCCGCCCTAGCTCCGCGCCTTCTCGATCATCGCCATGGCGGCGGCCGGCGCGCGCACCTTCCCCTCGTGGATCACGAAGGCGTAGACGTCGCGGGGCTTCACCGGGGCGGGATCGCCAGGCGCCGCCATGTTCAGGTCGCCAGGCGCGTCGCCGTGCGCATAGGTGCGGAAGCGGCCCACCCAGGCGTCGAGGTCCTTGGGCGCATAGGCGGTGGGCACGTCGTCGCTGCCGGTCTGCAGGCGGGCGTAGACCACGTCGCCCGAGACATCGGCGATCATCGGATAGGTGAAGTGGTCGGCCAGGCAGATGGTCGCGCCATACTTCCGGGCCAGAGCCACGAAGGCCGGGTCGATGAAGGTCGGGTGGCGCACCTCCAGCACATGGGTCAGCGGCAGGCCGTCCTGAGTCTTTGGCAGCAGCTTCAGGAAGCCTTCGAAGTCGGCCGCGTCGAACTTCTTGGTGTTGGCGAACTGCCAGAGGATCGGGCCCAGGCGGTCGCCGAGTTCCGACAGGCCCTGGGTCAGGAACTTGCCGACGCTCTCGCCGCCGTCGGCCAGCACCCTGCGGTTGGTGCAGAAGCGCGAAGCCTTGACCGCGAACTTGAAGCCGTCCGGGGTCGCCGCCCGCCACTTGGCCCAGCTGTCCGGCTTGAAGCTGGAATAGTAGGTGCCGTTGATCTCGATGGCGGTGAGCTTGGAGGCCGCGTAGCTGAGCTCATCGGCCTGGCGCAGGCCATCGGGATAGAACACCCCGCGCCACGGCTCGAAGGTCCAGCCGCCGATCCCGAAACGAAGCTTGCCAGACGTGGTCATGAGGGTCTCCCGCGCGAGGGCGTCACCCTAGCGGCGCGGGAGACTGTTCTCAAGATGTTCCATCCGGTCAACGATGTCCTGACCCGAACGCGGTCACACCGGCGATCAGGGTGAGCAAGACGCCAGCCCAGAGCGGCGGCAATCCAAGGAGGTGAGCCAAGTTCGCGCCTACTTCCGCTGGGCCGCGGTCTTGTCGCGGGCCGCCTTGAACTCCGAGCCCGGCTTCCACTCCGGCCACTCGCGGGAGTCGCCGAGCTGGTGGCCGAGGTCGTAGACGAGCGCCACGTCCTGGACCATGCCGGAGAGATCCCAGTTCGGGTCGAACTCGTCGGCGGGCTGGTGGTACTTGTCGCGGACATAGGCTTCGCCCGCCGCCTTGCCGGCCGCGACGCCGCCCTTGACCAGGTCCTCACCCGAGCGGAACGACAGCGCCGGCAGGCCCTGCTTGGCGAACGAGAAGTGGTCGGAGCGGAAGAAGCTGCCCGCCTCCGGCCGCGCGTCAGGCGTGAAGTAGCGGCCATGCTCCTTGGCGACCTTGATCAGGTCGTCCTGCAGGGTGAGGCCGGCGTCGCCCGAGGTGGAGATGTCCTTGGCCGGGCCGTTCACCGCGGCGCCGTCCATGTTGATGTCGGCGACGGTGGTGGCCAGGGGATAGAGCGGGTTGGTGGCATAGTACTCCGAGCCCAGCAGGCCCTTTTCCTCGGCCGTCACCGCCATGAACATCTGGGTCCGTTCGGTGCGCGGGCCATGGGCGAAGGCGCGGGCGAGCTCGATCAGGGCGGAGACGCCCGACGCGTTGTCCACCGCGCCGTTGTAGATCCGATCGCCGCGGGCGTCCGGCAGGCCGACGCCCAGGTGGTCCCAGTGGGCGGTGTAGATCAGCCGCTCGCCCGGATGCTTGGTCCCCGGCAGAACGCCCACGACGTTGTGCGAGACCACCTGCTTGGCGTCGACCTTGAAGGCGGTGGAGAAGGTCACGCCCGACAGCGTCACCGGCTTGAACGCCCGCGTCTGGGCCTCTTTCTTCAGGGCCTCGAAGTCCAGGCCGGCCGACTTGAACAGCGCCACCGTCGGATCGCGCTGGATCCAGGCCTCGATGGGCGCGTGGACCTTGGACGGGTCCTTGCGGATGATGTCGAAGACGGCGTTGGTGTTGGAGTTCTTGACGGTGTTCCAGCCGTAGCTGGCCGGCCCCGTCTCATGGATCACGATGAAGCCAAGGGCGCCCTGGCGCGCGGCCTCCTCGTACTTGTAGGTCCAGCGGCCGTAGTAGGTCATGGCCTTGCCGCCGAAATCCCCCTTGCCGGTCTCGTAGTCGGGGTCGTTGACCAGGACGAGCGCGATCTTGCCGTGCAGGTCGACGCCCTTGAAGTCGTCCCACTTGCGCTCCGGCGCCTTGACGCCATAGCCCACGAAGACCACCGGCACGTTCTTCAGATCGATGTGGTCGACGCCGGTTTCCGGCGCGCGGATGGCGATCTGGTCGCCCTGTTTCCAGCTCTCGGTCTTGCCGCCGGCCTTCACGTTGAAGGCCACCGGCCCCTTGATGTCGAACTCGGCCAGCGGCACGTCCTGGGTCCAGGCCCGGGCGCCGGACTTCAGCTTGTCGCCACCGGGCTGCAGGCCCACGGCTTTGAATTCCTTTTCGATGTAGGCGACCGTCTTCACCTCGCCGGGCGTCGCCGGGCCGCGCCCCTCGAAGGCGTCGGACGACAGGACCTTGATGTGCTCGGAGAGCAGCGCCGGGTCGATCTTGGGTTCGGCGGGGGCGGCGAAGGCGGCGGTAGCCAATACTAGGCAGAAGGGGGCGCAGGCGGCGACGCCGAGAAGCAACTTTTTCATCGATCACTCGGAAAGGGGAATGAGGTTGGCCGCGACCCTAATGGCGGTCGCCCCAAACGGCTAGGGAGGATGCGCCTCGCCTCAGCCGCGGCTGCCGATGAAGGCTTCGACCCCGTCCAGCACCCGCTGCAAGCCGAATTCGAAGCTGCGTTCATGGTCGGGCGGGGCCATGCGGCCGGACTTGTAGGCCTCGCCGATCTTCACCGTGGTGGGATAGCGCGTGGCGTCGACCAGGCCCTCCAGCAGGGGCGTGTTCATCGCCCACCACTGCTCGTCGGTCATGCCGCTGGCCTGCTCGATCTCGCGGGCGTCGAGGGCGGCGCGGACGGCGCCGCGCACATAGTCGCCGATCAGCGAGGTGAGCTGGTCCATCTCCATCTCGGTCAGACCCAGGCCATCGACCGCGCGCAGGGTCGCCTCGACGCGGGCCAGCACATTGGGGCCGAGCGGCGGGCGGTGGGTTCCCACCTGCAGGATCCAGGGATGGCGCTGGGCGCGGGTCCAGCCCTGCCGGGCGATCTGCTCCAGCCGCGCGCGCCAGCCGTCCACCGGCAGGTCCGGCGCCTGCCGCTCGCCGGCCACCCGGTCGAGCATCAGGTCCACCAGCTCGGCCTTGGACGGCACATAGGTGTAGAGCGACATGGGCGAGAGCCCGAGCGTCTCGGCCACGCCGCGCATGGAGAGCGCGGCGATGCCCTGGGCGTCGGCCAGGTCGATGGCGGCCTGCACGACCTCCTCCACCGAGTGGCGGGGCTTTGGGCCGCGCCGTCCGCCGCTGGCCACGCCCCAGAGCAACGCGATGCTGCGCCCTGGATCGCCGCGGCCTGAGAACTCTGTCGCCATGCGACCAAACTACACGGCAAATAACACTTTACAACATACGGAGTTTAGCTCAGAGGAGGGCTCGCGAGGGGGTCCGGCCAAGAGGCGCCCAGCGAGTGACGCATGGGCGGGGCGTCGTCATCACTGGGCTTGTGTGTTCATGTCGCTAGACGTCCGTCTATCGCCTCTGCATCCAATGGGGCCGTCTGCGGCGACTAGGGACGGGGCCCTCCAGTCCGCCGCGTCCCAGGCACGAGACTCCGCGCGAAAATCCTGCATGCGTTCCGCTGTTCCCGCCGCTGTTTTGGCTTGCCTCGCACTCGGCGCCTGCGCGCATGTGCGCCCGGCCGACACTCGCCTGCCGGCCGCCTTCGAGGGCGCCAAGGGCGGCGCGGATCGCGCGCCGGCCGGTTCGATCGACCTCGACCGCTGGTGGCTGGCGTTCAAGGACCCGCAGCTCAACGCCCTGGTCGATCAGGCCCTGGCGCGCAACCCCGACGCCCGCAGCGCCGCGGCCCGGCTGGCCGAGGCGCGCGGCACGCGGATCGAGACCCTGACCCACTACCTGCCGCAGGGCGACGTCACCGGTGCGCAGCATCGGACCGACACCCACCAGCTGGCCGGCACGGTCTTCAATTTCCCCGGCTTCTCGTCATCCGGCGTCTCCAACGCCGCCTCGGCGAACTTCAACGTCAGCTGGGAAGCCGACATCTTCGGCCGCTTCTTCGCCACCCGCGAAGCGGTGAACGGCGACCTGGCCGCCGCGCGCTTCGACTACGAGGGCGCCCGCGCGAGCCTCGCGGCGAACGTGGCCGACGCCTATTTCCAGGCGCGGGGCCTGGCCATCCAGCTCGACGACGCCCACGAAACTCAGCGCATCGAGCAGGAGCTCTACGACACCGCGACCAAGCGGGCGGCGGTGGGCCTCGCCGCCAGCTCCGACGCCGACCGGGTGGCCGGAGATCTGGCCCAGGCCAAGGCCACGGCGGAGGGCCTCGAAGCGCAACTTCAAGGGGAGCGCCGCACGCTGTTGATCCTGGCCGGCCGCATCGTCGAGCCGACCTCCAACATCACCGTCGACGCCAGCGTCGGCGCGCTGCCGCCGGTGCCGGACTCCCTGCCCAGCGAACTCCTCAAGCGCCGTCCCGACGTGCGTGAGGCGAGCGCGCGGGTGGCGGCGGCGACCGGCCGCAAGCAGACCGACATCCTGGCGCTGCTGCCCACCGCCGACTGGACGCCGGGCCTGGCCTGGCAGAAGCAGTCGCAGCCCGGCTTCTCGGTCACCGCGCAATCGGTGATCAACGGCTTCAACATCACCCAGCCGGTGCTCTCGATCCCCAAGCTGCTGGCCGAGCTGAAGGCGCAGGACGCGCGCACCGAGCAGGCGGTGATCGCCTACGAGAAGGCCGTGCAGACCGCGTTTTCCGACAGCGAGGGCGCGCTGGTCAGCCTGGACGCCGACCGCAAGCGCGTGGCGCTGCTCACCGAGGGTGAGGCGCGCGCGGCGCGGGGCTACAAGGCCACCAAGCTCGGCTATGACCGGGGGCTCACCGACCTGCAGACCACGCTCACCACCGAGCAGTCCTGGCGGGCCACCCGCGCGCAGCTTACCGCCGCGCAGGTGCAGGCCGCCCGGCGGACCATCCAAGTCTACAAGGCGCTCGGCGGCGGCTGGCCCGCGGAACGCTTTCCCACCGACAAGCAGGCCCGCTGAGACCCGCATGAGAAAATCGTCCATCCTCGCCGCCCTGCCGCTGCTGGCCACGCTGGCGCTCGCCGCCTGCAACAAGCCGCCGCCCAAGACCACCGAGGCGCAGAACGCCCGCGCGGTGCGTGTGGTGACGCTGGGCGCGCACCCGATCAGCGGCGCGCTGGCCGCCTCGGGCGACCTGGTGCCGCGCGAGGAAGCCGCGGTGCTGCCGGAAGTGGGCGGCTACCGGGTCTCCAAGGTACTGGTCGACGTGGGCGACACGGTGAAGAAGGGGCAGGTCCTGGTGGAGCTGGACCCGGCGCTGATCCAGGCCCAGTTGGCTCAGGGCGAGGCGGTCGCCGCCCAGGCCCAGGTGCAGGCCCAGCAGGCCATGGACCAGGCCAACCGGGTGAAGGACCTGGACAACGCCGGCGTGCTTTCCCAGGAGCAGATCGACCAGCGCCGCTTCCAGGCGCGCGCCGCCCAGGCCACCGCCGCCGCCCAGGCCGCGGCGCTGAAGGACCTGCGCACCCGGCTTTCCATGCTGCAGGTGACCTCGCCGGTGTCCGGCGTGATCCTGGAGCGCACCGTGCGCCCCGGCGACCTTTCGGCGCTGAGCGGCACACCGTGGTTCCGCCTCGCGCGCGACAACGAGATCGAGCTGGCCGCCCAACTCTCGGAGGACGACCTGGCCAACATCCATCCCGGCCAGCACGCGCAGGTGAGCCTGCCGTCCGGCCTGACCGTGCAGGGGACGGTGCGCCTGGTCAGCCCGCAGATCGACAACACCACCAAGCTCGGCGTCGTCCGCGTCCACCTGCCGGTGAACCGCGACATCCGCGCCGGCGGCTTCGGCCGCGCGGTGTTCGACGAGGTGAGCGGCAACGTCCTGGCCGCGCCGGAGACGGCGGTGCGCTATGACGCCGACGGCGCCAGCGTCATGGTCGTGGGCCCCGACAACCGCGTGAAGCACTATCCGGTGACCACCGGCCAGCGCGGTGGCGGCTATGTCCAGCTGGTCAAGGGCCCGCCGGCCGGCTCGCGCATCGTCGAGAACGCCGCGGCCTTCCTGCTGGACGGCGACCTGGTCAAGCCCGCCGACGCCTCCGGGGCGCTGGTATCCGCCCACCCCGCCGCTCCGAGCGCCCCCCGGGTCGTCGCCCGGATCGCGCCCAAGGCCGCCGGCAAATGAGCGAGAACCCGACGGGCCGCCACTTCGCGATTTCCGCCTGGGCGATCCGCAATCCCATACCCGTGGCCGTGCTGTTCATCGGCCTGATCATGGCCGGCCTGATCTCCTACATGGGGCTGCCCATCAAGCAGTACCCGAACATCGAGCTGCCGGTGATCGCGGTGACCGTCACCCAGAACGGCGCCGATCCGGGCGAGATGGAGACCCAGATCACCCGCCCGGTGGAAGACGCCGTGGCCGGGGTGAGCGGCATCAAGACCCTGCAGTCCGTCGTCACCGACGGGGTCTCCACGACCTCGATGGAGTTCGAGATCGGCGAGGACCTGCAGAAGAAGACCGACGAGATCCGCACCAAGATCGCCACCGCCCGCGCGATCCTGCCCCGCGACATCGACGAGCCGATCGTCCAGCGGATCGAGATCGATTCCGCCGCCCCCATCCTGACCTATGCGGTCTCCGCCCCCGGCATGACCGACGACGAGCTCTCCTGGTTCATCGACGACGAGGTCAGCCGGGTCCTGCAGGCCGCCCCCGGCGTCTCGCAGATCAACCGCGTGGGCGGCGTCGCCCGTGAGATCAACGTGGTGGTCAACCCCGACCAGATGGCCGCCCGCGGCCTGACCGCGACGGCGGTGAACAACGCCTTGCGCGGCTTCGTCACCGATTCCCCCGGCGGGCGGGTCAATATCGGCGGCCGCGAGCAGACGCTTCGAGTCTATTCCAACGCCGCCAGCGTGGCCCAGATCCGCGACATGACCATTCCCACTGGCAACGGGCGCTTTGTGAGGCTGTCCGACGTGGCCGACGTGGGCGATGGCGCGTCCGAGGTGCGCGGCTTCGCGCAACTGAACGGGCGGCCGGTGGTGGGCTTCCAGGTCTCCAAGACCAAGGAGGCCTCCGACGTGGCCACCGAGGACGCGGTCACCAAGGCGGTGGCCGAGCTGGTGAAGAAGCATCCGGGCGTCAAGGTCACCAAGATCTTCTCCTCGGTGGATGACACCCGCGAGAGCTTCCACGCCACCCAGCATGTGCTGACCGAGGGCATGATCCTGGCGGCGCTGGTGGTGTTCGTGTTCCTGCGCGACTGGCGGGCCACCGCGATCACGGCGGTCGCCATGCCGATCTCGCTGATCCCGACCTTCTTGATGATGAAGCTGTTCGGCTTCTCGCTGAACGTGGTGACCCTTCTGGCGCTCACCCTGGTGGTGGGCATCCTGGTCGACGACGCCATCGTCGAGATCGAAAACATCGAGAAGCGGGTGGCGCGGGGGCTGCGGCCCTATCAGGCGGCGCTCGAGGGCGCCGACGCCATCGGCCTGGCGGTGGTGGCGACCACCATGGCCATCGTGGTGGTGTTCACGCCGGTGAGCTTCATGCCGGGCATCCCCGGCCAGTTCTTCAAGGAGTTCGGCCTCACCGTTTCGGTGGCGGTGCTGTTTTCGCTGGCGGTGGCCCGCCTGGTGACGCCGCTGATGGCCGCCTATCTGCTCAAGCCCACGGCGCACGCGACGGAGCGCAAGCCCTTCAAGGGCCTCTATCGCAACGTGCTGGAGTGGGCGCTGGCGCACCGGATCGTCGCCGCGATCCTGGGCTTCGTGCTGTTCCTGGCGTCGCTGACGCTGTTCCCGCTGCTGCCGCAGGGCTTCCAGCCGGCCGGCGACCCGGACCTGCTCTATGTGGACATCCAGGGGCCGCCCGGCGCCTCTGTGGCCGACATGCAGGACACCGCCCAGCGCATCAACAACCTCTTCGCGCCTCAGCCTTTCGTGAAGGGCGTGTTCATTCAGATCGGCTCGAACGTCACCTCCTTCGGGCCGGGGTCCGGCGGCAGCGGCGGCGGCGACCTGCGAAGCGGCACCGCGACCATCCTGCTGAAGACCGGCAATCGGCCGAGCGGTGACAAGATCCGCGCCCAATTGCGCGACCAGCTGCGAGCCATCCCCGACGCGCGCCTTAGCTTCCTCGATTTCCAGGGCGTGGCCGGCTACCAGCAGATCCTCACCGGCGACAATCCGGACAACCTCAGCCGGGCCGCGCTGGAGCTCGAGCGGGAGATGCGCACCCTGCCGGAACTGGCGGACCCGCACCCGTCGAAGCCGCCCGAGGCGCCGCAGATCGTCATCAAGCCCAAGACCGAGGAAGCCGCCCGCCTGGGGGTCTCCTCCGACACCATCGCCACCATCGTTCGCGTGGCCTCGGTGGGCGATATCGACGCCAACGTCGCCAAGTTCAACGAGGGCGAGCGGCGGATACCGATCCGGGTGCGTCTGCCGCTCGACGCCCGCGCCGACATCGAGCGCATCGCCAACCTGCGGGTGCCCACCGGCAATGGCGGGACCACCACGCTCGACAGTGTCGCCGACATCAGCTTCCAGGCGGGGCCGGCGCGCATCAACCGGCTGAACCGCGAGCGCCAGCTCACCGTCACCGCGGAGCTGAACGGCGTGGAGATGGGCCAGGCGCAGCGGGCGGTGAACAACCTGCCGATCATGAAGCACCTGCCGCCTGGCGTGCGCCCTGCCGCCATCGGCAACCAGCAAGCCATGCAGGAGCTGTTCGGCGGCTTCCTGTTGGCGATCTTCGCCGGCGTCTCGATGATCTTCGGGGTGCTGGTGCTGCTGTTCCGCAGCTTCTTCAAGCCGGCGGTGATCCTGTCCGCCCTGCCGCTGGCGGTCGGCGGGGCGTTCCTAGGTCTGCTGATCTTCCACCTGTCGCTGTCGATCCCCTCGCTGATCGGCTTCCTGATGCTGCTGGGCCTGGCGGCGAAGAACTCGATCCTGCTGGTGGAGTACGCCATCGAGCGGGAACGCGAAGGCATGAGCCAGCACGACGCCATCATCGACGCCTGCCGCGAACGGGCCCGCCCGATCGTCATGACCACCGTGGCCATGGCGGCCGGCATGCTGCCCACCGCATTCGCCCTGGAGAAGGGCTCGGAGTTCCGCCAGCCCATGGCGGTGGCGGTGATTGGCGGTCTGATCACATCGACCATGCTTTCCCTGGTGCTGGTGCCGGTGGTCTATGAGTTCGTCGACGACTTCGAGACCTGGCTCCGGCCCAGGCTGGCCCGGCTGGTGACGCCGCGCCATCCGCCGCTGCAGCCGGCGCCCGAGGACCGACTCTAGCCGAACGCTGGTCAAGTTCGCGCGGCCGCGCCTATCCTTCAGCGGAGAGGGGCGGTCAGAGGGGCACGGCGATGGGCGACTTTTCCTACGGCCGGACGATCGGCGCGGCACGCGATCCTGCTGGCGCCGCTGGCGCAGATCTATCGCGAACTCACCGAGGAGCCCGCCCCGGCCTAGAGCTCGCCGCGCAGCACCTGGGCGAACAGCTCGGGATCGACATTGCCGCCGGACAGCACGACACCGACCGTCTTGCCCTTGGCGTCGATCTTGCCGGTCATCAGGGCGGCCAGCCCCGCGATGCCGCCCGGTTCGACCACCAGCTTCAGGGTCGCGAAAGCGTAGCGCATGGCCTCGGTGACCTCGGCGTTGGTGACATCGACCGCGCCCGCCAGGTTGCGCTTCAGCATCGGGAAGTTGATCACCCCGGGCGCCGGGCTCTCCAGGGCGTCGCAGAGCGACCTCGTCGTCGGATGGATGGTCACCCGCTCGCCGGCGCGCAGCGACATAGCCAGGTCGTCGAAGCCGCTCGGCTCGACCCCCCAGCATTCGGTGCTGGGTGAGAGCGTCTTCACCGCCTCGGAAACCCCGGCCATCAGGCCGCCGCCGCTGGCCGGCGTCACCACCACGTCGAACGCCGCGCCCGCCGCCTTGGCCTGGGTCACCATCTCCAGGCCGCAGGTGCCTTGGCCGGCGATGATCTGCGGATCGTCGTAGGCCGGGACGACGATGGCGCCGCGCTCGGCCGCGATCTGGGCGGCGATGCCCTCGCGGCTCTCGGTCAGCCGGTCGTAGAGCTTGATCTCCGCGCCATAGCCGCGGGTGTTGGCGACCTTCAAGGCCGGGGCGTCGGCCGGCATGACGATCAGCGCCGGCATGCCGAGCAGCTTGGCGGCCAGCGCCACGCCCTGGGCGTGGTTGCCCGAGGAAAAGGCGACGACGCCGCGCTCGCGCTCCTCAGGCGTGAGCTGGACCAGCCGGTTGTAGGCGCCCCGGAACTTGAAGGCCCCGACCCGTTGCAGGGTCTCGAGCTTCATCAGGATGCGGCCGCCCAGGCGTTCGTTCAGCGCGGGGCTTTCCACCAGCGGGGTCTTGACCGCGTGGCCCTCGATGCGGGCGGCGGCGGCCTCGATGTCGGCGAAGGTGACCGTCTGGGGCCTGTCGATCACTGAATCACTCATTTCGCGAACACCATGGCGTCGTCGGCGAAGGCCTTGAACTCCAGCGCGTTGCCGGAGGGGTCGAGGAAGAACATGGTCGACTGCTCGCCGGCCTCGCCCTTGAAGCGGGTGTGCGGTTCGATGACGAAGGTCGTGCCGGCGGCCTTCAGGCGTTCGGCCAGCGCATCCCAGGTGGCCGGCGAAAGGATCGCGCCGAAGTGGCGAACCGGCACGTCGTGGCCGTCGACGGCGTTGGTGGCTTTGTGGCCGATCTCGGAGGGTGCGAGGTGGGCGACGATCTGGTGGCCGTGGAAATCGAAGTCGACCCACTCCTCGCTCGAACGGCCCTCCGGGCAGCCGAGCAGGTCGCCGTAGAAGGCGCGGGCCTCCGCCAGATCGCGGACGGGAAAGGCGAGGTGGAAGCGCGGAATATCCATGGCCCGCCTCTTAAACCGCGCCTTTTGATCAGGCGAGAACCCTTTCGCGGCGTCGGAATTAATCAGCGACCGTGATGAGGGACTGGGACGATGCGCATCGCAATGGCAGCCGCGCTGTGCGCGGTGGGGTTCGCCTCGCCCGCGGCGGCGGCGCAGGCTCTGCTCGGGGTCTACGCCCACGACGTCACCTTCCTGGGCGACGCCTTTGGGGTCGGGTCGGCGGGACGGGAGAACGGCGACGGAGCCGACATCGAGTTCGGCCTTCGCAGCGACCGGATCGGGGCCTTGAGCTGGCTGGGCCGCCCGCAGGCGCAGGCCTTCATGTCGCTGAACACGCAGGGCTTCAGCAACTTCGGCGCGGTGGGGCTCACCTGGCCGATCAGGCTCAGCCACACCTTCTACCTTCGCCCGGGCCTGGGCCTGGCGCTGACCGATGGCAAGGCGGGCCTGCCGCCGGTCAATGCGCCGGGACTCAGCCCAGAGGAGATCCAGCGCCGGCTGGAGCTGTTCGAGCACCGCATCGACTTTGGCTCCAAGGTTCTGTTCGAGCCGGAGATCGGCCTGGGCGCCCATCTCAACCCCCGCTGGGACGCGGAACTCTCCTGGGTTCACATCTCCAACGGCGAGATATTCCACCACGGCAAGAACCAGGGGCTTGACGATGCGGGCCTGCGACTGGTCTACCGCTTCGGCTCGCGCGGCTGACCCCGCCGGGCTGTAAATCGATCTTCGTCGCTGAGCCGAGCACCTGTCGAAGGGCTCAGCCGACTGACCGGGCAGGTCGGGAGACCGTATTCAAAATGGCCAACGTCACCGTGATCGGCGCCCAGTGGGGCGACGAGGGTAAGGGCAAGCTCGTCGACTGGCTGAGCAATCGCGCCGATGTGGTGGTGCGCTTCCAGGGCGGCCACAACGCCGGCCACACCCTTGTGGTCGGCAATCAGGTCTACAAGCTCAGCCTGCTGCCGTCCGGCGTAGTGCAGGGCAAGCTTTCCGTCATCGGAAACGGCGTGGTGGTCGACCCCTGGCACCTGCTGGAAGAGATCGCCAAGCTGGGCGGGCAGGGCGTGACCATCACGCCGGACCTGCTGGTCCTGGCCGACAACGCCTGCCTGATCCTGCCCCTGCACCGCGACCTCGACCAGGCGCGTGAGGCCGCGGCGAGCAAGAAGATCGGCACCACCGGCCGCGGCATTGGCCCGGCCTATGAGGACAAGGTCGGCCGCCGCGCCATCCGGGTCGCCGACCTCGCCGACCGCGAGGCCCTGGAGGCCAAGATCGACCGGCTGATGGCTCACCACGCACCGCTGCGCAAAGGGCTCGGCCTGCCGGACATCGATGGCGCGGCCCTGCTGGCGGAGCTGGAGCGGATGGCGCCCTTGATCCTGCCCTTCGCCAAGCCCGCGTGGCTGCTGCTGGGCGACCTGGTGAAGTCCGGCAAGCGGGTGCTGTTCGAAGGCGCGCAGGGCGCCTTGCTGGACGTCGACCACGGCACCTATCCGTACGTGACCTCGTCGAACACCGTGGCCGGCCAGGCTGCGGCGGGCTCGGGCCTGGGGCCGAAGGGGCCGGGCTATATCCTGGGGATCGTCAAGGCCTACACCACCCGCGTCGGCGAGGGGCCGTTCCCCACCGAGCTCACCGACGAGGTCGGCCAGCACCTGGGCACGGTCGGCAAGGAATTCGGCACGGTGACCGGCCGCTCCCGCCGCTGCGGCTGGTTCGACGCCGCTCTCGTGCGTCAGTCGGTGGCGTTGAACGGCATCGGCGGCATCGCGCTGACCAAGCTCGACGTGCTGGACGGCCTGCCGAGCCTGAAGATCTGCACCGGCTATCGCCTGAAGACGGCGGACGGCGAGGATCGGGAGCTCAGCTACCTGCCGGCCGGCTTGAAGGCGCAGAGCTCGCTCACGCCCGTCTACGAAGAGATGGACGGCTGGGCGGAAACCACCCAGGGCGCGCGCTCCTGGCGCGACCTGCCGGCCAATGCGGTGAAGTACGTCCGCCGGATCGAGGAGCTGATCGGGGCGCCGGTGGCGCTGTTGTCCACCAGCCCGCAACGCGACGACACCATACTGATGCGCGATCCTTTCCAGGACTAAACCAGGGGTAAGTAACCCCTAGGCCAAGCTTGGCTTTCGATCGAAAACGCCGGTCGCTAAACGTGGTTAGTGTCAAGGCGTTCTTTACTCTCCCGGGTTTAGCAATTGGGGCGTAGCCGGAGTACGCCCCCCTTGTTCAACGCCGACGCCAAGGTCGTCCAGCGGATGGCCCCGCTGATGCAGCGGGTGATGATCGTCGATCCGCAACCGGCCGGCGCGCGCCTGATCGGCGAGCTGATGCGCGACATCGCCCGTTCGCAGATCTGGGTGGCGGAGACCAACGAGAAGGCGATCCGCCTGGCCGGCAGCTACGATCCGCACATCATCTTCGCCGAGATGGGCCCCGCGCCGATCGACGGCATCGCCTTCACCCGCGAGCTGCGCCGCAGCCACCTGTCGGCCCGCTATGCGCCGGTGATCATGGTCACCGGCCAGGCGACCGCGGCCGGCATCCTGGCGGCCCGCGACGGCGGGGTGCACGAGTTCCTGCGCAAGCCCTTCACCATGAAGGACCTGCTGCGCCGGTTGGAAGCGGTGACGCTGCGCCAGCGCGACTGGGTCGAGGCGGTGAGCTACGTCGGGCCCGACCGGCGGCGGTTCAACTCCGGCGACTACTCCGGCAATCTGAAACGCCGCTCGGACGCCAAATCCGCGTCGGAGTCCGAACGCCTGGCGCAGGCGCTGAAGATCCTGCGCTCGGCGATCAATGCGGTCGGCTCCGATCCGGTGCAGGCCATGCGCTCCATGCAGGCCCAGGTGGTCGACCTGCGCAAATGCGGCATGAGCGTCGCGGATCTGAAACTGACCACCGCGGCCATCGACTTCGGCCGCCACCTCGACGAGGTCGAGCGCAAGGGTCAGCCCTACGACCAAGCGCAACTGGAGCAGAAGGCCGCGACCTTGCTCGCCTACCTGCCCAAGGACGCCGTCGACGAGGCCTTCGCGGCCTAGCAAGGGCGACGCCGCGCGGCGTCGGCGGGACGCGGCGTTGACGCCGCCATCGGGTGCACTATCCCTCTGAAAGCTCAGGTCGGGTTTGGGGATGGTCCGTATGCCGCTTTCGAAAGCTTTCGCGCGCGCCGCCGCGCTCGCCGTTCTGCTGGCCGCGCCGGCGATGGCCCAGGGCCAGGCCCCGACCCAGCCGATGGATCCGACCTTCGCCGAGCACCAGAAGGCCTGGACCACCAAGCCGGAGTTCTCCAGCCCGCTGGTGGACCACCTGCCGGCCTCGACGCCGGGCGGGATCCCCAGTCCGCGCGACGTGCTGGGCCACGACATCGGCGCGCCCAGGGTGCTCGACCACTATGCCGACCTCCTGAAGTACTACCGCGCGCTCGCCGCCAAGTCGCCGCGGGTAAAGATCGTCGAGACCGGCAAGACCGAGGAGGGCCGCCAGACCGTGGTGGTGCTGATCTCGTCCGACGAGAACATCGCCAACCTCGACACCAACCGGAAGAACCTGGCGCGTCTGGCCGATCCGCGGGGCCTTTCCGACGCCGACGCCAAGGCGATCGTCGCCAAGACCAAGCCGATGTATGTGGCGCTGGGCGGCCTGCACTCGTCCGAGACCGGGCCGCCGGAAATGCTGATGGAGCTGGCTTATCGCCTGGTCACCGAGGACAGCCCGCAGATCCGGAAGATTCGCGACAACGTCATCGTCGGCATCAACCCGGCCACCGATCCGGACGGGCGCGACCGCTACACCGACTGGTACTACCGCAACAAGATCGACGACACCGACGACCTGAACCCGGTCCCGGGCGCGCCCTACTGGGGCAAATACATCTTCCACGACAACAATCGGGACATCAACTACACCGGCCTTAGCGCGCGGAATCTGCTGGACTTTTATCTGCAGTGGCATCCGCCGGTGATGCACGACCTGCATGAATCGGTGCCGTTCCTCTACACCTTCTCCGGCCAGGCGCCGCAGAACCCGACGCTGGACCCGATCCTGTTTGGCGAGATGCCCTGGATCTCCAATTTCGAGATGGCGACGCTGACCGGCTACGGCATGCCCGGCGTCTGGACCCACGGCTACGTGGACGAATGGTCGCCCGGCTACGTGGGCTTCATGTCCACCAACCACAACGGCCTCTTCAAGATGTACGAAACCTTCGGCAACGGCGGCGCCACCACCGAGCTGCGCCACGTGAAGCCGGTGCGCGGCCCGGGCGAGGGCGAGGGCAACGACCAGACCAAGCGCGACTGGTTCCGGCCGGACCCGGCCTACAAGACCGTCGAGTGGTCGATGCGCAACAACACCAACTACATGGAAACCGGCGTCCTCACCGGCCTGACGGCGGTGGCCTCCAACCCGCAGTTGATCGTCGAGAACTTCTACAAGAAGAGCCGCAATTCCATCGAATCCGGCCGAAGGGATGCGCCCTACGCCTTCCTGATCCCCGGAGATCAGCCGGACATGACGAGGGCCGCCCTGGTGGTGAACCT
>DATAUR010000053.1:0-3382 GCA_036268175.1 Phenylobacterium sp.
CTCGAGCGTAAGAACGGTCGTTCTGACCGCTCCCGATCGGCATGAGACGCGTGCTAGGGGCCCACCACCATGGACGAGGGACCCGGCGCCACCATTCCGAACAGGAGATGATCTCGCCAACTGCCGTTAATTTTAAGATAAGCCCGCGCCATTCCTTCCTCGCGGAAGCCGGTCTTGAGCAGCAATCGATGCGAGGCCTGGTTCTCTGGAAGGCAGGCCGCCTCGACCCGGTGCAAACCCAGTTCTCCGAAGGCGAAAGCGGTCAGCGGCTTCAACGCCGCGGTCATGTAGCCCTGCCCGGCGTAGGGCTGGCCCATCCAGTAGCCGATGGTGCACATCTGCGCGACGCCACGCCGCACGTTGGAGACGGTCACCCCGCCGACCAGCGCCCCGTCCGAGGTGCGGAAGATGTAGAACGGATAGGCCGCTCCGGCGTCCAGCTCCCGGGTGTAGGTGGCCAGGCGCCGGCGATAAGCGGTCCGCTCCAGGTCGTCCAGCGGCCACACCGGCTCCCACGGCTGCAGGAAATCGCGCGAAGCCCGCCGCAAAGCCGACCAGGCCGGATAGTCGCGCCAGCGCGGAACCCGCAGCCGCACGCCGTGCCCGTCCAGGCTTAAGCCGCTTTCCGGCGTGATCCAGTCCAGCAGAGCCATGGGCGGAAGCTAGCCTGCCGCGAGCCCGTCGGCAAAGGCCGCCTTGAACCAGGCGCGGAACGCGGCCATCGCCGTCGTCGGCTCGCGCGACTTCAACCGGGTCAGCCAATAGCTGCCGACATCGGCCTCGACGCCGAACGGGCGCACCAGCTGGCCGGCCTCGATCTCGCGGCGGAACAGCGCCGGTGGGGCCAGGGCCACACCCTCGCCGCGCATGGCCGCCTGGGTCATGACCACGGACGAATCGAACAGTGGCCCCCGCACATTGACCGCCTGCAGCCCCGCCGCCTTGAACCAGGCCGGCCAGTCCTGAGGCCGATAGGAGCGCAGCAGAGGCGCGCGCAGCAGGTCGGCGGGGTCGGCCAGCCCGGCGGCCATGGCCGGCGAGCACAGCGGCGACAGCGGCGCCCGGCACAGGCGCTCGGCGTCGATTCCCTGCCAGGCGCCGTCGCCGAAGCGGATGGCGTAGTCGAGCCGTTCGGCCATCAGGTCGACCTTGTTGTTGTTGGTCAGCAGGCGCAGGTCGATCAGGGGATGGGCGGCGCGGAAGGCGGGCAGCCGGTCGAGCAGCGCCCCGACCACGAAGGCGCCCGTCGCGCTGATCGTCAGCACCTCGCGCACCCCGCCTGCCTCGAACTGCTCGAACAGGCGGTCGATGGCGCCGAAGGCCTCCGAGAGAGTCGGCGACAACCCCAGCCCTTCGTCGGTCAGTTGCAGGCCACGGTTGGAGCGGCGGAACAGCTTCACCTTCAGCCGATCCTCGAGCCCCTTCACCTGATGGCTGACCGCCGCCTGGGTCACCGACAGCTCCTCGGCGGCGCGGGTGAACGACAGATGCCGCGCGGTCGCCTCGAAGGCCCGAAGGGCGTTGAGCGGAACCGGCGCGCGGGTCATGGCCCCATCCTTAGTTTTTCTCAGGATCAGCCCGACGTCTTATCCTTTGCGGACGGGCGAGGAAACAGGCGAACTCCCCCCGGGCGTCACCGGGGCCGATATGCCGATCTCCCTATGGTTGCTTCTGTTCCCCAGGCCCGCGATCAGGCGTCTCCGAGGCGTGCGCGCCGAAGTTTCCGATCCAGTCCCGCACAAAACCGGGGAGGATCGGGTCCGACTGAAGCGTGAGCTCGAAAGACGATTGCCGCCGCATCTCGTGCGCGACGTACTGCCGGACGGTGAGGAGTGACTTCATGAGCTCAGGTCATATCGCGCGTTGGCTGGCGGCCCTGATGGCGCTCGCGGTCCTGCGCGCCCCGCCCGCCCTCGCCTACGACAATCCCGCCTGGACCCAGCCGCAGAAGCCGTTCCGCATCGTCGGCGACATCTACTACGTCGGCTCAAAGGGCCTGGCCGCCTATCTGATCGCCTCGCCCCAGGGGGATATCCTGATCGACGGCACGGTGGCGGAGAACGCCCCGATGATCGAGGCCAACATCGAGGCGCTGGGCTTCCACCTCCAGGACGTGAAGATCCTGCTCGCCAACCACGCCCACCACGACCACGCCGGCGCCCTGGCCCAGCTGAAGAAGGACACCGGGGCCCAGCTCCTGGCCGCGCCGGGCGACGTCTGGGCCCTGGAGCACGGCCGTTCGCGCGGCGACAACACCGCCAACCTGCCGCCCTGGCCGCCGGTCAAGGTGGACCGTCTCCTGCACGACGGCGAAGTGATCCACCTCGGCCCCATCGCCCTGACCACCCTGTTCACGCCCGGCCACACCCCCGGCTGCACCAGCTGGACCATGGAGACCACCTACGGGGGCGTGCCGAGCCACGTGCTGTTCCTGTGCAGCCTGACGGTGGCGGGCAATGTCCTGGTCGGCAACAAGGCCTACCCGGCCATCGTCGCGGACTACCGCAAGAGCTTCGACCGCCTGGAAGCGTACGACTCTGCCGATATCGTCCTGACGGGGCACCCCGAGGTGACCGACGTGCTCGGCCGCCATGTGGCGCAGTCGCTGGGCGACCCCGATCCCTGGGATGACTCCGGGCAGCTCGGCGCCATCCTCGACAACGCTTCCACCGAGCTCGACAAGGCGCTCGGCAAGCCTCCGGCGCCCTACAAGGCCGCCGAACCGCCGGTCGGCCCGGAAGGCTGGCGCAACGTCGTCCGCGCCGACGACCGCTTCGCCATCCAGTTCCCCAAGGCGCCGATGGTGGTTCCTGGCCGCTACGATCTCGGCGGGGGCGTCAGCGTCCCCTCAAGGACCTATGCGGCGGAGCGCGCCGGGATCGTCTATCGCCTGACCGCCGCCGACATTTCCGGCAAGGCCTTCGACCGCGAGGCGGTGATCAAGGAGGCCGTCGGCCGGCTGTCGCAGAGCGGGCGGCTGCGCACCTATGCCGAGGCTCGCATCAGGGCCGACTATGGCCGCCAGATCAGCGTCGAGCAGGCCGATGGCGGGCGCACCGTCGGCTCGGTGTTCATCACCCGCGACCGCCTCTACGAGTTGCAGGCCACGGCCCCAGGACCGGACGGCCGCACCGGCACGGCAGCTCTGGTCCGCTTCCAGCAGACCCTGAACCTCTATTAGCCGTGGAGCGCCCGGCTGAACGCCTCGCCGGCCTTGAGCGCGGACTTCGGGCCGAGCACAGCCCCGGCGAAGGCGGCGGCGCCCAGCATGCGGGTCCCGAAGGCGCGGATGTCGGCGGCGGAGACCGCGGCCACCGCCTCGGCGATCTCGGCGGGGGTGAACAACCGGTCGAACAGCAGCACCTGGCCGGCGGCCTGCTCG
>DATAUR010000054.1:0-41262 GCA_036268175.1 Phenylobacterium sp.
CGCCAGGACGTTCTGCAGCCGCACCGGCTCGAAGAAGGCCTGGCGGTCGCGGCGTTCGATCTCGCCGATCCGCTGCAGGGCGCGGAAGCGGACCAAGAGTTCGTCGGTCTCGGCGAGCGCCTGGTCGATCATCGCCCGCTCGGCGCCCTCCAGCCGGGTCTCCTGGCGCACGCGGTAGAGCAGCGCCCGCAGGCGGTTGAGCGGGGTGCGCAGGTCGTGGGCGACGTTCTCGCCGACGCTCTTCACCTCCCACAGCAGGCGCTCGGCCTCGTCCATCATGGTGTTGGCGACGCCGGCCAGCATGTCGATCTCGTCGCGGCGGCGCGACACCGGCAGGCGCACGCCAAGCTGGCCCTTCAACGCCGCGCGGCTGGCGTCGCGCAGGTTGTCGATCCGCTGCAGCGGCCGCAGGCTGAGCGCGGCGGCCGCCGCCATGCCAAAGATCAGGGCCAGGCCGCCGCTGACCGCCAGCGCCCGGATGACGATGTCGCGCAGGCCCGACAGCACCAGGGCGTCGTGGCCGACCACCAGGATCTCGCCCCAGGGCAGGCGCTCCGCCATCGCCCGCGAGCCGGGCTGCAGGTTGGGCGCCTTGATGCCGTGCGGGCGGCCGTCCACCGGCAGGCCGGGCGGCAGCGCCCGGACATTGCCGGTGATCCAGATGCCCTCGGCGGAGAACAGGCCGTAGTATTCGATGTGCCTGGCGTCGGCGGCGACGGCCTGGGCCACCCGGTCGGGCAGCCGTTCGGCGCCGCCGAGCGTCAGGCCGCGGGCCTCGCTGACCACGATCCCATCCATCTGGCGGCCGAGGTAGCCGGCGGTCTGCTGATAGATCAGCCCCATCAGCGCCAGCACGGCCAGCGCGAACACCGCCCCGTTCATCAGGGTCAGCCGGAACGGCGTGGTGCGCCAAAGTTCGCTAGGGCGCATTGAGCGCGTACCCCGAGCCGCGGACGGTCTGGATCAAGGGCTTCTGTCCCGGCCTGTCGATCTTGCGCCGCAAACGCCCCAGATGCACGTCGATCAAGTTGGTGCCGGGGTCGAAGTGGTAGCCCCAGATCGCCTCGAAGATCATCGTCCGGGTCAGGATCTGGCCGGAGTTGCGCATCATGTATTCCAGCAGCTTGAACTCGGTCGGCATCAGCCGGATCTCCTCGCCGCCGCGGTGCGCTGTGCGGGTGATCAGGTCGAGGTCGAGGTCGGCCACCGACAGGCTGAGCTGGCGGGGCGCGTCCGCCCGCTGGCGCAGCAACACCTCCAGCCGCGCGGTCATCTCCTCCGAGGCGAAGGGCTTGGCCATGTAGTCGTCGCCGCCGGCGCGCAGGCCGCGGATGCGTTCGTCCACGTCGCTGAGTGCGCTGATCATCAGCACGGGCACGTCGATGTCGGCGCCGCGCATGGCGGTGACGATGGCCAGGCCGTCGGCCCTGGGCAGCAGCCGGTCGAGGATCACCGCGTCGAACTCGCCGCTCAACGCACGCGCCATGCCGTCCAGGCCATCGGCCGCCCATTCGACGTCGAAGCCGTGCTGCTCCAGCTCGGCGACGATCTCCTTGCCCGTGGTGGCGTCGTCCTCGATCGCCAGGATTTTCGGCATGGTGGATTCCCGTGCGTCGACGCCGTCTGTAGCGCGAAGCCGCCGGCTCGCCCATAAGATCGGTGAACGATGGAGGACCCCGCATGGCCGAAGCGGCCGTGACCCGAACCAAGACGCAAGGCCGGTTCGCCGGCATGCGGCTGCTGCGCGGCGGATCGTTCCGCATGGGCAGCGACGACTTCTACGCCGACGAACGGCCGGTGCGCGAGGCCCGCGTCGGCGACTTCTGGATCGACGAGACGCCGGTCACCGCCGCCGCCTTCGCCCGGTTCGTCGAGGCTACCGGCTATGTCACCTTCGCCGAGATCCCGCCCAACCCCGCCGACTATCCGGGCATGGCGCCGGAGATGGCCCGCGCCGGATCGCTGGTGTTCATGCCACCTGAAGCCCCGGTCGATCTGAAGGGACCGGCCACCTGGTGGCGTTTCGTGTTCGGCGCGGACTGGCGAAAGCCGCTGGGGCCGGCCGGGCCGGACGCCCCGCCCGACCATCCGGCAGTCCACATCGCTCACGTGGACGCCGCCGCCTATGCCCGCTGGGCGCGCAAGGAACTGCCCTCCGAAGCCGAGTGGGAATATGCGGCGCGCGGCGGGCTCGACGGCGCGGCCTACGCCTGGGGCGAGGAACTGGCGCCCGGCGGCCAGGCCATGGCCAAGACCTGGCAAGGGATCTTCCCGCACGACAACCGCGCCCCGCCCGGCCTGGAGCGCACCTCGCCGGTGAGGGCCTATCCGCCCAACGGCCATGGCCTCTACGACATGATCGGCAACGTCTGGGAATGGACCGACGACTGGTACGCCCTGCCGGCAGTGGTGGGGGCGCCCGGCGCCGCCTGCTGCGGCAAGCCACGGTCCGAGGAACTGGCCGCCGCCCAGAGCTGCGATCCCGCCTCGCCGGTGGCCGGCATCCCGCGGCGGGTGGCCAAGGGCGGCTCGCACCTCTGCGCGCCCAACTACTGCCAGCGCTATCGCCCCGCCGCCCGCTGGCCGCAGCCGATCGACACCACCACATCGCATATGGGCTTCCGCTGCGTCGTGCGGCGATGATCGCGGCGGGGCCTGGTGACGATCCACCCGCCGGGCCGAGGGGAAGCGCCGAACGATGACCGCCATCACGCCCAGCCGCCGCGCCCTGGTCGCCGGCCTAACAGCCTTGGCGGGCCTCGGTTCCGCCCGCGCCGCCACCCCGCCCGCCAAGCGCCCGAACATCGTCTTCTTCCTGGGCGAGGGCGTGCGGAGCGATGAGTTCGGCTTCATGGGCAACAAGGCCCTGAGGACCCCGAACACCGACGCCCTGGCGCGGGAAGGGACGGTGTTTCGCAACGCCTTCGTCACCAACGCGCTATGCCTGCCGTCGCGGGCAAGCTTCCTGACCGGCGCCTGGTCGCACACCACCGGCGCCACGACCAACGAGGAGGCGACGGTTCCGATCAACTTTCAGATGGTCACCGACCTCCTGAAGGACGCCGGCTACGAGACCGCCTTCGTCGGCAAGAGCCACGTGTCCGGCGCCCTGTTGGACCACCCCTGGGACTACTACTTCGGCTTCAAGGGCCAGGCCGACTACCTGAACCCGACGATCACCGAACGCATCGGCCAGGGCCAGGCCACGACGAAGCAGTACCGCAACACCTACGTCGACGACCTGCTGACCGACCGGACGGTCTCCTGGCTGGAGAGCCGCACCGGCGACAAGCCCATCTGCCTGTTCCTCTGGTTCTGGTCGCCGCACGCGCCGTTCTATCGGCCGCGCCACCTGCTGGACCGCTTCAACGGCGTGAAGATCCCGGTCCCGGCGGACTTCGACGAGGACTTGCGCGACTACGCCGGCAAGCCCCGCGCGGTGGCCGACGCGGCCAACAAGATCGGCACCAGCGAGGTCTTCTCAGACGACCCGCGCTCCCTCGAGGAGCTGGTCAAGGATCACTGGGCCGGCGTCGAATCCAATGACGAGAACGTCGGCCGGGTGGTCGCCGCCTTGAAGGCCAAGGGGCTCTACGGCGACACCGCGGTGATGCTGAGCTCCGACCACGGCTTCTTCCTGGGCGAGCACACCTTCTACGACAAGCGGCTGATGTACGAGCCATCGATCCGTATACCGATGATCGTGCGCTGGCCGGGCCAGGTGAAGGCGGGCCAGACGCGGGACGAGATGGTGCTGAACGTCGACGCCGCGCCGACCTTGCTGCAGTTCGCCGGCCTGCCGGTCCCGGCCACCATGCAGGGCCGAAGCTTCGCGCCCCTGGCGGAGGGCCACGCGCTGGCCGATTGGCGCAAGGACTGGCTCTATGAATATTACGAGTATCCCGGCTACGAGAACGTCAAGCCGAACCGGGGCGTGCGGACCGAGCGCTACAAGCTGATCCACTATTTCACAGCGCCTGAGGAATTCGAGCTCTACGACCTGAGGACCGACCCCGGCGAGGACCACAACCTCTACGGCAAGCCGGAATACGCCGCCCTGACCGCCCGGTTGAAGGATCGCCTGGCGGCGCTGCGCAAGGAAACCGGCGACACCTACGTCTACAAGCCCAGCCGCAGTCCGCGCCCCTGGGTGATCTTCGACCCGCCCAACGCCGTGCAGCAGCCCTGGCGGCCGCAGTCACACTGACGAGCCTGCCCTTAAGCGGCCGCGCCCGCGCCCGACGTGAATTCTTTCATCTGCGATTGACACGCGTTCGCGCTCCCCGCTATTGCGAATAAGTCGCAATTGCGGGGAGCAAGATGAGTACTCTGGGTGTCACGGCGCGTCGGGTCCGGCGCGTGCAGGTCGGTCTCGGATCGACGACGCTGTGTCTGGCGTCGAGCTTTGGGCTGCAGGCCCACGCGGCCGACGCGGCGGCCGACACCACCAAGACGGTGGAAGACGTGGTGGTCACCGCCAAGCCCAGCATCAGCGCCTTTTCCGGGACCCTGCAGAACACCGCCCAGAACGTGAACGTGATCCCGCGGCAGGTGCTGACCGACCAGGCGGTGCAGAACGTGCAGGACGCCTTGAAGAACGTGCCCGGCATCACGCTGAACGCCGGCGAGGGCGGCACGCACGGGGACAACATCAACCTGCGCGGCTTCGCCGCCAGCGACGATTTCTTCCTGGACGGCCTGCGCGACACCGGCTTCTACACCCGCGACAGCTTCAACCTGGAGGCCATCGAGGTCTACAAGGGCCCGGCGTCGACCCTGTTCGGGCGCGGCTCGACCGGGGGCGTGGTCAACCAGGTCAGCAAGACCCCGCAACTCGACAACTTCGCCCGCGCGACCGCCGTCACCGGCAACAACAGCGAGGCGCGCGGCACGGTCGACATGAACTACATGATCAACGACGACACCGCCGTGCGCCTGAACGCCATGGACATGGACGCCAAGATCGTCGACCGCGACTTCGTGGAGAACCGCCGCTGGGGCGTCGCGCCGTCCGTCGCCTTCGGCATCGGCAAGCCGACCACCCTGACCCTTGAGTATTTCCACCAGGAGCAGGACGACGTCCCCGACTACGGCATCCCGTTCGCCTTCGGGGCGCCCGTGCCCGTGCCGCGCAACACCTACTATGGCCTGCCCACCGACGACCGCACCCGCACCCGCGACGACGTGGGCACGGCGATCTTCAAGACCGAGTTCAACGACCACCTGTGGTTCACCGACACCGCGCGGGCCGGCAACTACTACCTCGACAGCCGCCAGACCGCCGCCCACTACGGCACGGCTCCACCCGCGCCCGGCACGCCGCTCTCCACGGTGCTGACCTTCCGCGACCGCCCCAGCGTCTCGGGGACGGTCTCGACCCTGATGAACGACGCGGACCTGCACTTCAAGTTCGATACCGGACCGGTGAACCATGAGCTGGTGGTGGGCCTAGAGCTCGACCGGGAAGAGGCCGATCTGCAGCGCTACGCCAACCAGCTCAACCAGATCCCCGGCACGCCGATCCTCGCTCCCGATCCCAACGAGCCGTTCCCCGGCCACCAGACCCAGGTCACCTCGCGTCCCGACACGGTTACCAAGACCGCGAGCGGCCTCATCGAGGACACCCTGAAATTCGGCGAACATTTCGAGGCCACCGCGGCGGTGCGGGTCGATCGGTTCGAGGCGAACTACGACGAATCGATCGCCGGCGTGCGCCTGTCGCACACCGACACCATCGCCAGCCCGCGCCTCTCGCTGGTCTACAAGCCCACCGAAAAGGTCAGCGCCTACATTTCCTACGGCACCTCCTACGACCCGTCGGCGGAGAACCTGTCGCTATCCGCCAAGACCGCCTCGCTGGCGCCCGAGAAGGACCGTACCTTCGAAGTGGGCATGAAGGGTCAAGTCCTGGACGGCAAGCTCGCCCTGCAGGCGGCGATCTTCCAGACCAACATGGAGAACGCCCGGGTCGGCGATCCCACCAACCCCACCTCGCCACAGTTGCTGGCCGGCGAGGAGCGCGTGCGCGGCTTCGAGGCCGACGCCATCGGCCACCTGACCGACCATCTGGAGATTATCGCCGGCTACACCTACCTCGACTCGGTGACGCTCAAGTCCACCGACCCGCGCTCGGTCGGCGCGCCGCTGCTGAACACCGCCCCCCACCAGGCCAACCTGTGGCTGGAGTACGAGTTCACCCAGCCCTGGGAAGTCGGCGCCGGCGTGAACTACCTCGGCCGACGGGCGGCCGACGTGGACAACACCGCCCACGTGCCGAGCTACGTCACCCTCGACGCCATGGTCATGTACAAGGTCAACAGTCACCTGACCCTGCAGCTCAACGGCTACAACCTCACCGACAAGTACTACTTCGCAAATTCCTACTTCTCCTCGCCGTCCGAGAACCACACCATCCCAGGCGCCGGCCGCACCGTCCTGCTGACCGCGTCCCTGGCCTACTAGGACGGGCAGGCGGCGTGGCGGAGCCCCTGAGCCCAGCGACCCCCGACGCCGCCAGCGCGCTCTTCACCGTGCTGCTCACGCTCACGCCGGAGGCGCTGGAACAGGCGCTTTCGGCGGAGCCCAAGATGGCCGCGCCGCTGGTGCAGGCGGCCGCCGAGGTCGGCCTGGCGGAGGGCCAGGTGCGGCTGGGCCGCATGCTGCTGGAGGGCGTCGGCCTGCCGCGGGACCAGCAGGCCGCCTTCCGCTGGTTCCACCGCGCCGCCGAGCAGGGCCATGTGGAGGCCTGGAACATGCTGGGCCGCTGCCTGGAGAACGGCTGGGGCGTGGTCCCCGACTTCGCCCAGGCCGCCCACTGGTTCGCCAGGGCCGCCGAGGCCGGCGACGCCTGGGCGCAGTACAACCTTGGCCACCTCTACCTGAACGGCCAGGGCGTCGATCGCGACCCGGTCACCGCCGTCGCCTGGTACCGCGCCGCCAGCGACCAGGGCCACGCACGCGCCATGAACCTGATGGGCCGTTGCTGCGAGCAGGGCTGGGGCGCGCCCAAGGACCCCGAGGCCGCCGCGCGCTGGTATCGCCTTTCGGCGGAGGGCGGCTATTTCCGCGGCCAGTTCAACCACGCGAGCGTCTTGATCGCCCAGGGCCGCCAGGATGAGGCGCGGACCTGGCTGCAGGCGGCCATCGCCCAGGCGCCAGCCGCGTCCCGCAGCCTGATGATCGAGGTGGGCGCCAAGGCCTGGGGCCTCGACGGCATCGCGCCGGCGGCCTGATCTGCCTTCAGCGCGAGCCCAGGCCGGCCAGCAGGGTCAGCACCGCGGCGCGCAGCTCCGTCGACTTGATCTTTCCGAAGGCTTCCAGGAGTTGCGCATCGTCGCTCTTGGGGTCCGCGGGCGGCGTGGGGGGTTGCGGATCGTGCAGGATGGCGGTGACCGGCAGGTCCAGCGCCCCGGACAACTTGACCAGCATGGTCGCCGAGACGCGGTTGGTGCCGTTCTCGTACTTCTGCACCTGCTGGAAGGTGATGCCGAGCTTTCCGCCCAGCGCCGATTGCGACATGCCAAGCTCACGGCGCCGCCGGCGGATGCGTTCCCCCAGCGCGGCGTCGAGCGCGCCGTGGCGAGGATTGCGGGACTCTGCAGCCATTTAGACCCCTGAACGGTGGCGCGGCCGGACATGGCACCGTTTCATAGAACGGTGAAATGCACGTGAATCGGCTATAGCGAAGGGGTGCGGGCTTCTCTACGGCGCAGCGGTTGCGGTCTTGGCCCCCCAAGCGCAACCATGCCGCGCACCTATGGGCCCGAGCGCGACGCAATCGTCTGGCGGGCCTGTCGCGAACCTGATTTCGTAGGCGCCAGCACCGAAACGGGACGCGCCCCATGAACGACATTTCCGATCGCGGCTCCAGCCGCCTGAACCGGCCCCATCTCGACGCCTTCTGGATGCCGTTCACCGCCAACCGGCAGTTCAAGGCCGACCCGCGCCTGCTGGTGGCCGCCAAGGGCATGTACTACCGCACCGAAGACGGCCGCGAGGTGATGGACGGGGCGTCAGGCCTGTGGTGCGTCAACGCCGGTCATGGGCGGGACGAGATCGCCAGCGCGGTGGGCCAGCAGCTCGCCGCGCTGGACTATGCGCCCTCGTTCCAGATGGGCCATCCGCTGGCCTTCGATTTCGCCACCGAGCTGGCCAGGCTGGCGCCCGCCGGCCTCGACCGCATCTTCTTCACCAACTCCGGTTCGGAGTCGGTCGACACGGCGCTGAAGATCGCGCTGGCCTATCACCGCGCCCGGGGCGAGGGACAGCGCACCCGGTTGGTGGGCCGCGAGAAAGGCTATCACGGGGTGGGCTTCGGCGGCATCTCGGTGGGCGGCCTGGTCAACAACCGCCGCGCGTTCCTGACGCTGCCGGGCGCCGAGCACCTGGGCCACACCCACGACCTCGCCCGCAACGCCTTCTCCAGGGGCCTGCCGGCGCATGGGGCGGAGCGGGCGGACGACCTGGAACGGCTGGTGGCGCTGCACGGGGCGGAGACCATCGCGGCGGTGATCGTCGAGCCGGTGGCGGGCTCGGCCGGGGTCCTGCCGCCGCCGGTGGGCTATCTCGAAAGGCTGCGGGAGCTTTGCAGCAAGCACGACATCCTGCTGATTTTCGACGAGGTGATCACCGGGTTCGGGCGCCTGGGCGCACCGTTCGCGGCGCAGTTCTTCGGGGTGACGCCGGACATCATGACCACCGCCAAGGGCGTCACCAACGGCGCCTTCCCCATGGGGGCGGTGTTCGCCAGCCGGTCGGTGCACGACGCCCTGATGCAGGGGCCCGACGGCGCCATCGAGCTGTTCCACGGCTACACCTATTCCGGCCACCCGGCGGCCTGCGCGGCGGGCCTGGCGACCCTGGAGATCTACCGCCGCGAGGGCCTCTTGACCCGCGCCGCGGAGCTGTCGCCGGGATTCGAGGCCGCGGTGCATGGCTTGCGCGAGGCGCCCCACGTCATCGACATCCGCAACCTTGGCCTGATGGCCGCCGTGGAGCTCAGCCCCCGCGAAGGCGTGCCGGGTGCACGGGGCTACGAGACCTTCGTCCGCTGCCTGCAGGCCGGCGCGCTGGTCCGCTTCACCGGCGACACCATCGCGCTCTCGCCGCCGCTGATCGCCTCAGCCGAAGAGCTGGAGCGGCTGGTCGCGATCCTGGGCGGCGTGCTCGCCGAAATCGCCTAGGCGCGCGGCGGCAGCGCCAGCAGGGCCTCGACGCTGGCCAGGTCCTGCACGATGTGGCCGATCGACTTGTAGGCCGTGATCTGGTCGGGCGACTGGCGGCCCGCGAGCGCCCCCGACAGCACCTGGCCGATCTCGCCCGCCACATGGTCGTCGTCCACCACGCCGGCGGCCTTGGCGTGCAGGAACTCCGCGCCCTGCTTGAGGATGCCCTCGCGATAGTCGGCGATGAAGCGCGACCGGGCGACGAAGTCGTTGTCCACCTCCGCCGGCCCCGCGAAACTGGAGCCGACCAGATTGACATGCGTCCCCGGCGCGACCCAGGCGCCTTTGAGGATCGGCTCGGGCGACGCCGAGACCGTGCAGATGATGTCGGCCTCGGCCGCCGCGGCCTGAGCGTTCGCCGCCACCGCAACCGTCAGGCCAAGCTCCGCGCGGGCGCGGTCGGCGAAGGCCTGGGCGCGCTCCGGCGAGCGGCCCCAGACGGTGATGCTGTCGAGCTTGCGCACCTGGGGCACGGCCTGCAGGTGGGTCCAGGCCTGCTCGCCATAGCCCATCAGCAGCAGGCGCCGCGCGTCGGGGCGCGCCAGGGCGTCGGTGGCGACCGCGCTGGCGGCGGCGGTGCGGATGGCGGTGATCGAGCGCGCCTCGGCGACGCAGGCCAGCTCCCCGCTCACCGGATCGAACATCAAGACCACGCCCTGGTGCGACGGACGCCCGATCTCGAAGTTCCGCGGGAAGACGCTCAGCACCTTGGCCCCGAAGGCGGCGGTGTCGCCGAGCGCGCCCGGCATCACCCCGAACATGCGGCCGTCCTCGAAATGCATGATCGAGCGCAGCAACTGGCGGGTCTCGCCGCCGGAAAGCGCGATCATCGCCGACCGCACCACCGGGATGCACCGCTCGTAGGTGAGGTTCGCATGGACCTCGGCGGCGTCGATCATGCGCATGAGAGGACCCCTCTGAAATCCAGGCCGTGAAGATGTTGTGACGGCGGCTGGCTGTGGCCGCCTGAGCGCACTATCTGACAGCCTTCGCTGTTTGGAGAAACGCCCTTGTCGCTCTCGCTCTACGACTCCTCGATCGCCGTCTACGTCCGCATGCTGCACAACCTCAGCCACTTCCTCGACAAGGCCGAGACCTATGCGGCGGAAGAGAAGATCCCGCTGACGACCTTCACCGAAGCCAGCCTCGGCCACGGCATGTTCCCCTTCGCCCGCCAGATCCAGTTGGCCAGCGACGCGGCCAAGGGCGGCGGCGCCCGCCTGGCCGGCGTCGAGGCGCCGTCCATGCCGGACACCGAGACCACCTTCCCGGAGCTGAAGGAACGCATCGCCAAGACCATCGCCTTCCTGGAAGCCCTGGAGCGCAGCCACGTGGAAGGTCAGGAAGGCCGCCAGATCGTGCTGACCTTCCCCGGCCGGACCATGGAATTCACCGGCGAGACCTTCCTGCTCACCTTCTCGATGCCGAACTTCCTGTTCCATGTGACCACGGCCTACGCGATCCTGCGCAGCCAAGGCGTGCCGCTTGGCAAGATGGATTTCCTGGCCGGCGCGCAGACCGCCACCGCCGCCGCCTGACGACTCCTAGTCGATACGCGAGTGTCCCCTCCTGGAAACGGGAGGGGATCAGCGCCGCCGCATCTTGATCAGCGCCACGATCTCGATGCCGAGACCCATGCCCAGCAGCAGGCCCAGGGTGAGTTCGCCCATATTGCTGTGCAGCTCAGCCGGCCCGATCGCCCGCAGGCCGAGGCTGAGGCTGACGAGCAGCAGACCAAGCGCCATCCAGCGGCGCGGCGTTAACGGACCCATGGGCGGTGCTCCCTGACGTAGGCGCAAGGGGACTACAGCCAAGCGCCCCGCGTCAACCGTCGTCTCGAACGCAGCGCGTGCGACGCGACTACGCTCCGCCCAACCGCCCCTCGAACACGAACCGTCCCACAGGCTCCCGCCCGCTCGGAACCTCCCGCGCCCGGTAGCTTTCCGGCAGGATCTGCGCGCCGGTGGGGCGGCCGATGGCGATGGCGGCTTCGATGCGGTAGTCGGCGGCGGGAGCGCCGGTGGCTTCGTGGGCCGCCTCGACGTGGAAGCCGCCCATGCCGTGGGCGGCCCAGCCCAGGTGATGCGCCTGCAGCGCCAGGTAGGCCCAGGCCGCGCCGGTGTCGAAGCTGTGGCTGCGGTTTTCGGTCGGCTCACGGTCGGGCCGGCGGCGGAAGCGGTCGGAGATCGCGTAGGCCAGCACCGAGGCCTGGGCGACCCACGGCTGGTTCATGTCCATCAAAGCGTCGAACAGCGGCGTCCACTGCGGCGTGCCGCGATGGGCGTAGACGAAGCGCCAGGGCTGGATGTTGCTGGCGGAGGGCGCCCAGCGCGCGGCCTCGAACAGGCGCATCAGCAGCGCCGGCGGCATGGCTTCGCCGGTGAAGGCGCGGGGCGACCAGCGGTTTAGGAAGATCGGGTCGATGTCGTGGTCGGCGCTTCGCCCATTGGCGGTGGGGCCGTTGGCGGACGGTGGCAAGGCTCAGCGTTTCCCGATGTGCGCGACCGAGGCGATCTCGACCAGGAAGTCGGGCTTCACCAGGCTGCAGACGATGCAGAACCGCGCCGGCTTGTCGCCCGGGAAGTACTCCGCATAGACCGCGTTGACGGTGGCGTAGTCGGCCCAGTCCCTAAGGAAAATCTGGTTCATGGTGACGTCGTCCATGGTCCCGCCGGCGGTCTCGACGATGGACTTGATGGTCTCCATCACCTGGCGGGTCTGGGCCTTGGCGTCACCGACGTGGGCGACGTTGTTGTCCTTGTCGAAGGCGAGGATGCCGGAGGTGTAGACGATCCCGTCCGCCACCGTGCCCGGCGAGAACGGCGCGATGGGTTTCTGGGTGCCGGGCGGCAGGACGATTTTCTTGGGCATGCTCTACTCCCTGGAATTTCAAGAGCCCGGCGGCGCCTGGCTGATCGTGCCGCAGAAGTCGGCGGTGTTGGAGACCCAGCCGAAGAACTTCTCGACGTTGAAGACGGTGGCTTCCTGCAGGAAGGCAGGCCCCGCCTGGTGGGTCGCGTCCTCCAGCAGGATGCCGAAATATTCCAGGTGGTAGCCGTCGCGCAGCGTCGACTCCACGCAGACGTTGGTGGCGATGCCGCAGAAGGCGAGGTTCCTGATGCCCCGCGCCCGCAGGATGGAATCGAGCTGCGAATTGAAGAAGGCCGAGTAGCGCGGCTTGGGGATGACGATGTCGCCCTTCTGCGGCGTCAGCTTGTCGACCAGGGCGTAGTCCCAGGTGCCCTTGGCGAGCAGGGTCCCGTCCAGCTCCGGCCGGTCGCGCATGGTCTTCAGCGCATTGGACTTCCACCAGTTGGGGGAACCTGGACCGCCGGCCTCCACATAGTCGGCGTCCCAGCCGTTCTGGAAGAACACCACCTGCACGCCGGCCTTGCGCGCCGCCTCGACCAGCAGCGCGATCTTGTCGATCACCGGCGCCGCGCCCTCGATGTCGAAGCCCGCCAGGTCGAGGTAACCGCCGGGCGAGGCATAGGCGTTCTGCATGTCGACCACGATCAGCGCGGTCTCCCTCGGATTGATCGGCAGGTTTTCGGGGCGCGCCGGCAAGGTCACCTCGCCCTCGCGCGGGATGGTGGAATGGGCGTCGGAGGTCATGCGGATGGGCCCTTGGCCGCGTCAGCGGCGATCAGGATTTGTCCACGAACCAAACGAACCACACGAACGCCAAAGCCAGAGCTGCCATCGTGGGCCACGTCCCGCCCTTGTTCGTGTGGTTCGTGTGGTTCGTGGACCATTTTTTCTTCGCTTCGCGAACGTCGCTCAAGCCGCCGACGCCACGGCGGCTCGGCTCTTCATGAGCGGCTGGATCCTGGTTCCGAAGTCTTCGACGCCCTGCACGAAGTCGTCGAAGACCAGCAGGACCCCGGCGGTGTCGGGGACGCCGGCCACCTCGTCCAGCATCCTGGCCACGCTCTCATAGGAGCCCACCAGGGTGCCCATGTTCAGGTTCACCGCGGATTCAGGCGCGGCGAGCTGGGTGGTGTTGGTGTTGCTGGTGCCGCCCTGGGCGTTAGGCGCGGCCTGGTTGGTGAGCCAAGAAAGCGCGTCCTGGTCGGCGCCGTCGCGGTACAACTGCCATTTGGCCATGGCCTTTTCGTCGGTCTCGTCGGCGATGATCATGAACAGGATATAGGAGCCCACGTCGCGGCCGGTCTTGGCCTTGGCGGCGGCCAGGCGCGTGTTGACCGGGGCGAAGGCGGTCGGGGTGTTGGTCCCCTTGCCCAGCGCGAAGGAATAGTCCGCATACTGAGCGGTAAAGGCCAGGCCCTCGTCGCTGGAGCCGGCGCAGATGATCTTTACGTCGGTGGGCCTGGGGCTCACCCGGCAATCGTTCATCTGCAGGTACTGGCCCTTGAAGTCGCTGACGCCCGTTTCCATCAGTTCCTTCAGCACCGTCGCGTATTCGGCCAGGTAGTTGTAGCGGTCCTTGTAGTGGCTCTCGCCCGGCCACAGGCCCATCTGGTCGTATTCCGCCTTCTGCCAGCCGGTGATCAGGTTGATGCCGAAGCGGCCGGGCCCGGCGATGGAATCGATGGTCGACGCCATCCGGGCCACGATCGGCGCGGGGACGGTGAGCGTCGCGGCGGTGGCGAAGATCTTGATCCGGCTGGTGACGGCGGCGAGGCCCGCCATCAGGGTGAAGCTCTCCAGATTGTGCTCCCAGAACTGCGTCTTCCCACCAAAGCCGCGCAGCTTGATCATCGAGAGCGCGAAGTCGAAGCCGTACTTTTCCGCCGCCTGCACCACCTGCTTGTTGAGTTCGAAGCTCGGCATGTACTGCGGCGAGGTCGCCGAGATCAGCCAGCCGTTGTTGCCGATCGGAATGAAGACGCCGATGTCCATCTGCCCTTGAGCCTTGAAGCGCCGGCCGCCCTCGAGCGCCGGTTGGTGAGGGGTCGTGGACGCTAGGACGCGCGCACGGCCGGTCATCTGGCCCGCCCGCTCGGCGCTTGGCAATCGGCAATCTCCGTGTCTAGCCTGACGCCGGGCAACAGGAACGGGCGGGGGCAATTCCATGAGCACCATCGGCGATCCGACGGGCAAACTCGATATCGGGCGGGTGATTCAACAGCTTTTCGCGGCGCTCAGCCGCAATTTCGCGACCTTCGCCATATTGGCGGTGATCCTGGTGGGCGTGCCGACGGCGATCGTCTACGGCTTCCAGCCCAACGTGACGGCGACCTCGGCGGCGGCCTTCAACTTCGGCCCACGGCTGGCCTATTCCATCGTCAGCGGCATCGTCGCGGGGCTCAGCGGGCTGATCCTGCAGGGCACGATCATCTACGGCACGGTCAGCGACCTGAACGGCAAGCCGGTTTCGGTGGCCGACAGCCTGCGGATCGGGCTCTACACCTTCCTGCCCCTGCTGGGGATCGGCATCCTGATGGGCCTGGCCATCGGCATCGGCATGATCCTGCTGATCGTGCCGGGCATCATCCTGGCCATCGTCTGGTGCGTGGCGATTCCGGCCTATGTGGTCGAGCGGCCCAGCCTGATGGACGTCTTCGGACGCAGCGCCGCGCTTACCCGCAACAACCGCTGGCGGATCTTCGGCCTGATGATCGTCTTTTTCATCGCCGTGCTGATCATCGAGCTGGTGCTGGGCATCGTGGGCGGCGTCACCAACCTGATCTCGTTCGGCGGTCTTCCGGTCGTGACGCGGTTCGTGATCCTGCCCCTGATCAATGTGGCGAGCGCCCTGATCGGGGCGACCGGCGGGGCCGTGCTCTATGTGGAACTGCGCCGGCTGCGCGACGGGGTCGGCCCGCAGGGCCTGGCGGCGATCTTCGACTGAGGCGCCAAGGCTCCATCACGGCCGGTCGAACTTGTCCGCGCGGCGGTGGCCGAACAGCATGCGGGTCTCCAGCCGCGCGCGCAGGCCGGTGTAGTAGGCGTTGAGGAAGCCGCGGTCGGACACCTCCAGCGGCGCCGTCCAGCCGATCTTGGCGCGGATGCGGGTGGCGACCTCGGCGATGGCCCGCCGGTCACCGTGGCGCAGCACCTCCTCGAGGACCTGCAACTCCTTGATCCCATAGACGTCGAGCTGGGCCTCGGTGAAGGCGACGCCGCGCCCCGGGGCCGGCCCCTCCTGCGCCAGGTCCGGGCGCAGGACGCGGCGCGGCGACTTGACGACCATCGTGCCGGCGGCGATGTCGCCCAGGCGCAGGCGGTCGCGGTTGAACAGCGGGAACAGCACGAACACCGCGCTCCAGATCGCGCCCAGCGCCATCAGGCCGGCGTCGACGCCCTGGCCGCGGGCGAACAGGAAGCTGGCCGGCAGGAAGATTTCCAGCTCGCGCATGGCGTTGCGCGCGAAGACGGCGTTGGCGGTCAGTCGTCCCCCGTCGCGGGCCGCCACCCGCAGGCCCACGGCCCGCTTGCCCGGCGTCGCCCCGCCGGGCCGCAGTTCGAAGCCTATGAAATAGGCCTCCCGAGCCAGGAAAAAGCCCAGCAGCCAGATCACCACGGCGGTTTCGCCGCCGCCCTTCCAGCCCGTTCCCCAGGCGACGGCGGCGACCAGCAGGGTGAGCGCCAGCAGTCCGCCCGCGACGATCAGCACGTCGAGCAGGAAGGCCAGGCACCGCTCGCTGAACGCGCCGATCTTCAGCCGCAGGTCGACGCCCTCCGGGGTGACGAACTCGCGCCAGCCGTCGTCCAGCGCGCGGCGCTCGCGCGGAGCCTTGCGTGGCTTGCCGACCGGGGCCGTGGCGTCCGCGCTCATGCGAGCCTCGGCCGGCGCGGCAGGTAGAAGTAGAGCCCCCAGGCGAGCGCGCTTCCGGCGGCGATGGAGAGCCGCACCCCATCGTTCTGGATCAGTTGCCGGGCAAAGCCCTCCAGCAGCCCCGCCACGAACAGCATGACCACCACCCCGCCCATCGCCGCCGCGCCCTGGCGTCCGGCGTCGGCCGCCGCGTCGACCCGGGTCCGCTCGCCCGGGAAGGCCACCGCCCAGCCGATGGAAAAGCCCGCCGCGCCCGCCAGCGTCACCGCGAACATCTCGGTCACCCCGTGGATCATCATCCAGCCGGCGGCCTGCAACGCCAGGCCGCGCGAGGCGAAAAGCGCGAGGAAAGCCCCCAGCATCGTGCCGTTGAACATCATCAGGCCCGCGGTCGGCAGGCAGAGCGCGAAGCCCAGCGCGAAGGCGAACAGCGCGATCTGCGAATTGTGCGTGAACAGGAAGGCCGCAAGCACGCTCAGCGCCTCATGCGCCGTGGCTTTTTCATAGAGGGTGTCGCGCAGCGCCTGGGTGGTCGCCGTCGGATCGCGGCCGACGGCCAGCGCCTGAGGGATGAAGCCGTAGAACCAGTCCGGGTCGCGGGTCACCAGCAGGAAGGCCCCGACCGCGCCCGTCAGCATCAAGAGCGCGGAGATCACCGTCTCGCGCCAGAGCGCCTGCACCGCGCGCGGCCACTCGTAGAGGAAAAACGCCGCCAGCCGCTCCAATGGCCGGCTGCGCGTGCCGTAGACGAAGAAATAGGCCCGCGTGCAGAGGCTCTCCAGATAGCCGATCAAGCCCTGGTCGAGCGAGATCGCGCGCGCCATGGAGAGCGACGACAGCGCCTGGCGATAGAGCACCGGCATCTCCACCAGCTCGTCGCGGTCGAGCCGCCGCGCGCCACCCTTCTCGATGCGGCTGAGCAGGCTTTCCAGCCGCCGCCAGTCGGCCTCGCGCTCGGCGCGGAAACGATGGCTCTTGAGCTGCAGCTCGGCCATCAGATCAATTCCCTGCGCTTGGCCTCGAGGTAGGCGTCGAGCAGGGACAGGCCGAGGTCCTCGCTGCGGGCGTCCACCAGCCGCGCACCCAGGCGCTCCAGCCGGCCGATCACCACCTCGCGCTGGCGCAGCAGGCCCGCCGCGATCACCGCGCGCGAGACGTCGTCCGGCTCCTTCGGCTCGGCCTCGGCCAGCGCCTCCAGCTCCTCGTCGCGGAACACCACGAACAGCACCAGGTGGGTGCGCATCAGCCGCCCGACATTTTCGATCATCAGCTCAGCGCTGGTGGCGTCGGCGAAGTCGGTGAACACCACCACCAGCGCGCGGCGGTCGAGGCGGCCGGCCAGCGTGGTCAGGCCGAGCGTGAAGTTGGTCTCCTCCGTGGAATAGTCGATGCCCGCCGCCAGGCGCTGCAGCAGCGGAAAGGCCTGGGCGCCGGCCACCACGCCCGAGGAGACGCGCGGCTTGGCGTCGAAGGCGAAAAGCCCAACCCGGTCGCCGATCTTGAGCCCCGCGAAGGCCAGCAGCAGGGCGGCGTTAATCGCCTGGTCGATGCGCGGCCCGCTCGGCGTCGGCCCACACATCAGCCGGCCGGAATCGATGGCCAGGATGACGTGGTGGTTGCGCTCGGTGCGGTATTCGCGGGCCACCAGCTTGCCGTGCCGGCCGCTCTGCTTCCAGTCGATGGCGCGCAGGTCCATGCCGGTCTGGAATTCCTTGAGCGCGTGGAAGTCGCCGCCCTCGCCGCTTTCCATCTGCGCCTTGAGGCCGAAGAGGGCGTCGCGGGAGAACAGGCGCAGGGCCTGCTCCTTCACCCGCTGCACGTCAGGGGTGATGGCGATGGGACGGTCGGGCGCCTCGGTGCGCTGCAGCCAGATCAGGCCGAGCGGCCCGCGCCAGCGCGTCCAGACCTGCTCCAAGCGCCCCTCGCCGCGCCGCTGTGGGGTCAGCGAAACGATCGCCCGGCCCCGACCGCCGGCCAGCGTCAGGCGCTGGCGCACCGGGCTCGCCGCCAGCCGCCCGTTGACCCCCAGCGCCAGCTCGATCTCGCGCGGCGCCGCGCCGGTGAAGGCCGCCTCCAGCGTGGCGTCCTCGGCGCGGCCCAGCCCCATGACCCGGGGCGCGGCGAGCGTCAGCGCCAGCGCCGAGGGCCGCGCGGCCAGCATCGCATCGGCCAGGATCAGCCCCGCCGCCATCAGCACCCAGGCGGCCGCGGCGCTCCACAGCTCCGGCGCGGCCAAGGACACGGCCAGCGCGACGGGGGCGCCGAACGCGGTCAGGGCGATCGCCAGGCGGGTGGGATAGAGCGTCACCGATGCCGCCGCCGGCTCAGCGTGGCGCCGCGGCGTGTTCGACGAGGCCCGCGATCACCTCGTCGGCGCGGCGGCCCTCGATCTCGGCGGCCGGCGACAGGATCACCCGGTGGCGCAGCACCGGCAGGGCCAGGGCCTTGACGTCGTCGGGGATCACATAGTCACGACCGGCCAGCGCGGCGCGGGCGCGAGAGGCCAGCGCCAGTTGAGCGGCGCTGCGGGGGCTCGCCCCGCTCTGCAGCTCGGCGGTCTCCCGCGTCGAGCGCACCAGGTCCAGGACATAGGTGACCACCTCGTCGCTCAGCTTGACGGCGGCGACAGCGGCGCTGGCGTCGGCGAGCGTCTTGGCGGTGACCACCTGGGCCACGCCCATGTCGGCCGGCGCGGTCTGGCCCGACTGCACGCCATAGGTGGCGACGATCCGGCGTTCCTCGTCGCGGGTCGGATATTGCAGGGTCTGCTTGAACAGGAAGCGGTCGAGCTGCGCTTCCGGCAGGGGATAGGTGCCCTGCTGTTCCAGGGGGTTCTGGGTGGCCACCACCATGAACCGCGCGCTCAAGGGATGCGCCTTGCCGTCGATGGTCACCTGCCGCTCCTGCATGGCCTCCAGGAGGGCGGCCTGGGTCTTGGGCGGGGTGCGGTTGATCTCGTCGGCCAGCAGTAGCTCGCAGAACACCGGCCCCTGGCTCAGCGTGAAGCTGGAGGTCTGGAAATTGAACAGGTTGGCCCCGATGATGTCGGCCGGCATCAGGTCGGGCGTGAACTGGATGCGCCCGAAGTCGAGCCTCAGGGTGCGGGCGAAACACTGCGCCAGGAAGGTCTTGGCCGTGCCCGGCGCGCCCTCCAGCAAGACGTGGCCGCGGGCGAACAGCGCCGTCAGCAAGAGGTCGACGGTCTCCGTCTGCCCGACGATGGCCTTGCCGATCTCTTCCCGTACTCGCGCGGCCAGCGCGCTGACCTCATCGACGTTCACGCGTGATCTCCCCTCGCCAGTGATAGAGGTTGCGCCCGACGGCCAATAGGTCGTCGCGCGTCTGCGCCCGCTCCGCCTCGGCCACGAGCACCGCCGGATCGGCGGCGCCCGAACGGCGGGCGAGGTCGGAAAGCCAGGCGTCGTTGTCGCGGCCGGCTGCGGCGTGGCCTCGGCCGCCACCGGCGACACTGGTCACCAGGGCCTTGGTCAGGACCGCGTAGGCGGGCGCCAGTTCGGCCTCGCGGCGCGCCATGCGCACCAGGCCGGCGGAATTGTCGACGAGCGCGCTCTTGCCCAGCGCAATGGCGCGGCCCCGGGTCAAGGCCGGGCCGAAGCGGGCGAGCGCGTGCAGGCCCATCAACAGCGCCGCCGCCACGCCGCACAGGGTCGCCGCCAGCCACGGCGGCTCCAGCATCAGCCGGCCGACCCCCTGGCCACGGGTGAAGCCGTTCAAGGTGACGTCGAAACTGACGCCGGCGTCGCCGCGCAGGGCGTTGAGGATCGCCATGCCGGCCCGCGCATTGTCGAGGCTCGCCAGGCCCTGGTTGTTGAGCAGGTCGGGCTCGGCCAGCACCACGACGCCGGGATGCTTGCGCGACCGGGCCAGCACGGCGTGGCCTTGCTCGTCGACCAGCATCGGCTCCCACTCCGGGCCAGAGAGCGTCTGGAAGGCGTCGATGGGCCCAAGCGGCAGATAGGTGTCCGGCGTGAAGAGCTCGCCCGTCCCGCGCAACGCCGGCCGGGTGAACCCCCTGGGCCGGAACTGGATCTCGGTCGTCCTGGCGAAGGGCGCCAGCAGGGCGGTGGCGTAGGCCGAGTTCACGGCGTTGCCGTACTTCTGGACGAACCCCGGGTGCAGCGGCATCGGGATCACCGCCCACTTGGGCAGCACGATCAGCAGGTTGGCGTGCCGCAGGAAAGGCTTGAGGTCGGCCACCTCCGGCGGGGTGATGACCGTGAGCGCGTCGCCCCCGCGCGGATGTCCCCGCGGCGGCGTGCGGCTGACCACCACCGGCGCGCCTTCCGACGTCAGCATGACGGTCGCGCCCCGAAAGCCGATGGCGGAGGCGGAGAGCGCGTGCGCCCCGCCGTCGGCCGCGCCGCGCAGCTCGGGCGCGAAGGTCGCCAGCACCGCCAGGCCGGAAAACGACACCACCCCGACGATCACCAGGGCCAGGATGGTGCGCGGCGAAAAGGTCTGGGCGCCGGCGGTCGCGGCGGTCATGCCCAGCTCTCGGGGAAGGCGAAGGTCTCGTAGTCGCCCCGGACGCGGGAGAAGTCGTCGGCGCTCGCGGACCGGCCGCCGAAGAAGCTCCGTTCCACCTGTTGGGCGATGCGGGCGAAGGCGTTGCGCGCGGCGGGCGGTATCGGCTCGAGGCCGGCGATGTCGCGGCTGGTCAGCGCCGGGCGGATCAGGCCGGGCCGGCGGCCGGCCAGGTCGTCGATGCTGCGGAACAGCAGGAGGTGGATCGCCTCGCCGAATAGCCCGGCGGCGGCCAGCCGGTCGGCGTCCTCCAGCAAGGCGCGCGCCTGCTCTGGCTCCGGCCGCCAGTCGGCAGGCTGCGCCGCCTGCGGCTCGCGCCACCGCGTCGCCCGCACCTCGCGCGCCACGAACACCACGATCAGGATCGCGCCGAGGATCAAGCCGCCCCAGAAGATCAGCTTCAGCACCGGCGCGAGCTGAACCAGCGCGTCGATCAGGGCCTTGAGCCACTCCGGGGCTTGCGGCGGCTTAGGCGCGGAGGCGAAATCCAGTTGCAGGCCACGGGTGTGCAGCAGCGCCCGGTGCGCCGCCGCCAGCTTCCGTTCCGACGCGGCATAGGCGTCCGGCGTCACGCAACTCCCCCCGGTCCACGCCGCCGAGCGGCGCGGAAGCCGGAGCCTAGCAGCGGCGCAGGCGGTCGCGAAGGCCTCGAATGCAACCCAGGATTTGGCCGATGGCGCTCATCGAGGCGAGGGCCGCACGTAGACGTAAGCGACCCGGCCGTCGGCGGCCTTCAGGCAATCGGTCAGTTCGCGGATGGCGGCGTTCAGCGACTCGGTGGTGGATTGCGGGCGGAAGGCCAGCGTCAGGGCGACGAGGATCTCGCCGGGCCCCAGGTGCAGGGTGGCGATCTCCTGCAACTCGGTGATGCAGTCGATGGCGTCCAGCGTCGCCTTGAGCTGGACCATCACCGGTTCGGACACCGCTTCCCCCGCGATCAGGCTGCGGGTCTCGTTGCCGAGCACGCAGGCGACGCCGGCCAGCAGCAATCCGATCGCCACCGAGGCCGCGCCGTCCGCCCAGGCGAGATGGAAAAAGGCGGCGGCGACCACGCCGGCGGCGGCCAGGCCGATGCCGATCAGGGCCGCGGAGTCCTCCAGCAGCACCGAGACCAGGCTGGGGTCCTTGGAGATCTTGATGAAGGTCCACAGGCCCACCTCGCGCCCGCGCAATGTCCGGCCCCGCGCGACAGCCTTGTACTCGCGATAGCCGACGCGGAAGGAGGCGCCCTCGAACACCGCGGCGATGGCCAGCACGCCCAGGCTGATCCACGGCGAGACCACCGGCTGCGGATGCAGGATATGGCGCACGCCCTGCAGGACGGAGAACACCCCGCCCAGCAGGAAGACCATCAGGGCGACGATGAACGACCAGAAATAGGTCTCCATGCCGTAGCCCAACGGATGGCTTTCGTCCGGCGGCTTGCGGCCCCGCGCCTGACCGGCCAGCAGCAGCAACTGGTCGCCGGTGTCGACCAGGGAGTGCACCGCCTCGGTGAGCATGGCCGTCGAGCCAGAGAGCCAGGCGGCCCCGAACTTGGCAAGCGCGATCGCGCCATTGCCGGCCAGGGCGGCCAGCACCACCCGCGTCGAACCCTCGGCCATGCGCCGTCCTCGCCTTCACGTCCGCCTCGATCAGGAAGCGAACGCGCCCGGGAGGTCAACGGCGCGTCGGGGTCAGCCAGCGGGGAGCATCGCCACGACGGAGTTGGTCTTGGACATGAACTTCACGCCCTTCAGGTGGTCGGACGGATAGGGTGTCCAGTCCCCCTTGACCTCGATCGGGGTATCCGCCGCCGCGCCGCTCTTCGGCTTGTCGGCCACGACGTCCACGTCATAGATGCCGTCCGGCGGCGGGTAGCCGTTGATCCGGGGCAGGAAGGTCGCGTTCTTGTAGCCAGCCATGCCGACGCCACCCTTGGCCTGCATGTCGAGCGTGCCAGCCTTGCCCACCTTGATGGTGGCGCTGTCGAGCTTCTGGACCAGTTCCTGGCCCTGGTACATCTGCTGGGACCGGGCGGTGTCCTTGGGTGGCGGCGGCGTCGCGGCGGCCGTATCGGCGGTCTTGGACGAATCACAGGCTGACAGGCCGAGAGCGGCGGCGAAGAGGCCGGCGGCCAGGATCACGCTACGCATGGATATCCTCCCCGAGTGCTTGATTGGCCGGTAGGTTGCGCCCGGTCGGCCCTGCGCCGCAAGCCTCGTGATCCGATATGTTGGTCGGGTGGCGGGCTTGGGCTACGACTTAGGCCAACAAGCGGTGGGGGAGGTTCGCCATGCGGCGGGGGTTGAAGACAGGCGTGTGCGCGGCGGCGCTGATGCTGGCGCTTCCGGGGCTGGCGCCGGCGGCGGCCAGGCCGGCCCACGCCGGAGCGGCTGGCCAGCCCTGGACGAACCCCAAGCTGACGCCGGATCAGCGTGCCGACCTGGTGCTGGCCAGGCTCAGCCTCGACCAGCAGATCGCGCTCCTGCACGGCAGCATGCCGATGTTCATGGGCGCCAAGAAGCCGGCCAACGTCTCGATCTCCGCTGGCTACATGCCGGGCCTTCCGGAGCTCGGCATCCCGGCCCTGACCGAGAGCGACGCGAGTCTCGGGGTCGCCAACGCCGGCCGCAAGAACGACGACGCCACGCCCTTGCCCTCCGGCATGGCGCTGGCCGCCACCTGGGACGAGAAGACCGCCTTTGCCTCCGGCGCGATGATCGGCAAGGAGGCGCGGCAGAAGGGCTTCAACACCCTGCTGGCCGGCGGCGTGAACCTGATGCGCGACCCGCGCAACGGGCGCAATTTCGAATACCTCGGCGAGGACCCACTGCTGGCCGGGACCCTGGCCGGCGCCACCATCCGCGGCATCCAGTCGAACCACATGATGTCGACCACCAAGCACTTCGCGCTCAACGACCAGGAGACCGGGCGCATGGTGCTGAACGCGGTGATCGACGAGGCGGCGTTCCGCGAGAGCGACCTCTTGGCCTTCGAGATCGCCATCGAGACCGGCCATCCGGCCTCGGTGATGTGCGCCTACAACAAGGTCGGCGGGACCTATGCCTGCGAGAACCCGTTCCTGTTGACGCAGGTGCTACGCAAGGACTGGCGCTGGCCGGGCTTTGTGATGAGCGACTGGGGCGCGGTGCATGGTGTGGACGCCGCCAAGGCGGGTCTCGACCAGGAAAGCGGCCAGCAACTCGACAAGAAGGCCTTCTTCGACCAGCCCCTGAAGGACGCGGTGGCCAGCGGCCAGATCCCCGCGGCCCGCGTCCGCGAGATGGCCCACCGCTATCTGCGCAGCCTGTTCGCCACCGGCGTCGTCGACCACCCCCTGCCGAACGGCGGCCTCGACACCGCCGCCGATGGCCCGGTGGCCGGCCACGCGGAAGAACAGGCCATCGTGCTCCTGAAGAACGACGGCCACTTGCTGCCCTTGATGAAGACCGCCAAGCGGATCGCGGTGATCGGCGGCCATGCGGATGTCGGCGTGATCTCCGGCGGCGGGTCTTCGCAGGTGATCCCGCTGGGCGCCAAGACCTATCCCAAGCCCAAGGGCGCGCCGCAATGGGGCGGCGGGGAAGTCTACGATCCCTCCGCGCCGCTGGCGGCGATCAAGGCCCGCGCGCCGGGCGCGCAGGTCAGCTTCAACGATGGCGCCGATCCGGTCGCCGCCGCCGCGCTGGCCAGGTCCGCCGACGTGGTGGTGGTGTTCGCCACCCAATGGTCCACCGAGGGCATGGACATCGCCATGAAGCTGGACGGCGAGCAGGACGCCCTGATCGCCGCGGTGACCGCCGCCAACCCCAGGACGGTGGTGGTGCTGGAGACCGCCGGGCCGGTGACGCTCCCCTGGCGCGACCGCGCGGGCGCGATCATCGAGGCCTGGTTCCCCGGCGCCCGCGGCGGCGAGGCGATCGGCAAGGTGCTGTTCGGCGAGGTCGATCCGCAGGGCCGCCTGCCGGTGAGCTTCCCGGCCAGCGAGGCGCAACTGGCGCGGCCGGTGCTGCCGGGCTCGGACCAGAACGCGGTCGAGACGCTATCGCCCAACCCCTCGGTGAAGCCCTTCGAGGTGCGCTACACCGAAGGCTCCGACGTCGGCTACCGCGGCTTCGCCAAGTCCGGCGAGACGCCGCTCTATCCGTTTGGCTACGGCCTCGCCTACACGAAGTTCCGCTATTCCGGCCTGAAGGTCACCGGCGGCAAGACACTGACCGCCAGCTTCACCGTCACCAACGTGAGCAACGTCTCCGGGACCGACACGCCGCAGGTCTATCTGACCGCCGAGCCGAAGCGGAAACAGCAACGGCTGATCGGCTGGTCAAAGGTGACCCTGAAGCCTGGCGAGGCCCGCACCGTGACGGTGACCGCGCCGCCGCGGCTGCTGGCGGACTGGGACGTGAAGGCCCACGGCTGGCGGGTGGACGCCGGGGCCTACAAGGTCACCGTCGGCCCGGACGCCGCGACCGCGACGCTGAAAGGTTCGGCCCAGGTGACGGCGGCGACGCTGAAGCCGTAGACCGCGGCGGATTCCGCTCCGCTGGGCGTTCGGAGACTCGTCCCACGGCTGCCCGGAGCAATGCCGGGCACGAAAAAGGGGCCGGCGGATGGGCCGGCCCCTTCGTCGTCGGTCGGCGCCCGCCTAGTGCGCGGTGGCGTCGTCGTAGAACTTGGCCACGTCGGCCTTGAGCTGCTTCAGGGCGTCCTGGTTCAGATAGACCATGTGCCCGGAGGGATAGTAGCCGAAGCGGACGTTGTTCTTGATCGACGGGTCCAGGTACAGGTGGTTGATGTCGTACTCGGTCCCGAAGAACGGCGTCGCCATGTCGTAGATACCGTTCAGCGAGAAGATCTTCAGGTGCGGGTTCTCGCGCATGGCCATGCCCATGTCGGCCGCGGTGTTGGCGACGTTCTCACGCCGGCCGCCGCCGCCAAACCCGCCCGGCGGGCGGTGGCGCCAGTCCCAGGACTGGTTGATGTTCGGGCCCGACGGCCAGTAGTTGAGGTCGGAGGTGTAGCCGAGGCCGGTCTCCAGCCACTCGTGCAGGGCGGCGACATAGGCCCCGTTGATGCCGGTGTCGGAGGGGTCGTACTCGGCGTTCGCGCCCACGTTGTCGACATTGATGCCGGTGAAGCGGGTGTCGTAGCGGCCGAGGATGCGGTTCTGGTCGCGCAGCAGTTCGACCCGGAAATGGTTCAGGTCGACGCGCAGGTTGGCGCGCTTGATGAACTCCACCGGGATGCCGATGTAGGCCGAGAGCTGCTTGGCCGTGGCGTCGAATTCCTCAGGCGAGATGCTGCCGCCCTTGGTCAGCGCCGTCAGGTACGGCCCGGCCGCCCAGTCGCGGACCTGTTGCAGATAGGCGGTCATGTTGGCCGGCTGCGGGGCCTTCTTCCAGTAGACGGCGGTGGCCGCGAAGCTCGGCACATAGCTGACGAAGCTGTGGTCGAAGCCCGAGTCATGGGCGCCGTAGTTCAGCACCGAGGACAGCAGCAGCACGCCGTTGAACTGCAGGCCGCGCTGCTGCAGCGCATAGACCAGGCCGGCCGAGCGGGTGGTGCCGTAGCTCTCGCCGAACAGGAACTTGGGCGAATTCCAGCGATGGTTGATGGTCACGTAGCGCTGGATGCCGCGGGCGAAGGCGTCGATGTCCTGGTCGACCCCCCAGAAGGCCGTGCCCTTGGTGTCGCCGAGCGGGCGGGAATAGCCCGCGCCGATGGCGTCGAGGAACACCAGGTCCGACTTGTCGAGCAGGCTCTCGTGGTTCTCGGTCAGGTTGAAGGGCGCATCGCGGGTGGCGTTGGGCGAATCGGTGTTCACGTGCATCGGGCCGGCGAGGCCCATGTGCACGAACAGCGAGGCCGAGCCCGGACCGCCGTTGTAGAGGAAGGTCACCGGCCGGTTGGGATTCTTCACCCCGTCGGCGGTGTAGGCCACGTAGAACATCGAGGCGATCGGCTTGCCGTCGTCGTCGCGCAGGGTGAGCGTGCCGGCGGTCGCGGTGTAGGGGATCGTCTTGCCGTCGATGGTCACCGAGTGGTGCGAGCTCTTGGCCTGCTCGACCACCGGGGCGGTGGCGATGTCGGCGTCGCTGATCTTGTGCTCGCCGGCCCGCTCGCCGCGGTCGGAGCGCCGCTCGACCACCGGACCGGGCGTGGAGGGCTCATCGGGGCTGGGGCGCGCCGCGCGACCGGTGGCCGGCGGCGGCCGGCCGTTGGGGGAAGCGTTCTGCGCCACGGCGCCGGTTGCGGTGAGGCCCAGCGCGACGAGCGCGGCCACGGTCGTTCGGATCATGCGTAACCCCCAGGAAGCTGGCGTTTTGAGGCGCGCCCTGTCGGCGCGCCGCCGCGTGCGAAGGAACCCCAAGCACGTCCGGAGCGCAACCTTGCGCCGCAGTGTTTCCGTCACATTTCGCCGCCGCCTTATTCCGATGCGGTGGCGGGCGCATGATCGCGCAATGACCTCATCCGTGCGCCAGCTTTCCGTTCTGCTCGCTTTTGCGGCTTTCGCCGCCGCCAGCGCCACCCGGGCGCAAGACGCCTCGCCCGCCGCACCGGTGGCGACGGCTCCGACGGTGACGGCCCCGGCGGCCCCGGCGGCGGCCGCGCCGCTCAGCACCGCCGAGCAGATCGACAACTACCTGCGGACCTCGCCGACCACCGCCCTGCCGCAGGACGCCGCCGCCGGAGTCACCTCCAGCGAGGCGCCGCGCAAGATCCATGGGGTCGTCGATGTGGCCGCCGGCTCGAACGGCTATCGCAGCGCCTTCGTGGCCAGCGAACTGCCGGTCGGCAAGACGGCGAGCGTGACCATCGCGGTCGGCCAGACCCGGTTCGACGGCCGCGCCGACGGCCGCTTCGCCGGCGATCACGCCGGCGGCGGCCGCCAGGCGCTGGGCTTGAGTTTCGAGGGCGGCGGCGATCCCACCAGCCTGCGCTGCCGCCAGGCGGCGGCCGATGGCGCGGTGAACCTCGATCCGCGCTTTGGCGGCGGCCGCACCTGCCGCCCGATGGACGTGACGGCAGCGCCCTAGGCGCCAGCATCTTCGGCGGAGGGGCGCCCTAAGCTGCCTGCTCGGCGGCAGTCTCGCCGGCCTTGTCGACCACCAGCAACTGGCTCTGCAAGGCGTTGACCAGTTCGGCGGCGGAGACCGGCTTATTGAGGTGCGCATCGGCGCCGGCGGCGCGGCCGTCGTCCACATGCTGCGGCAGGCAGTTGGCCGAGACGATCAGGATCGGGGCGCGCGGACGCTCGGTATTGGCCTCCCATTCGCGGATGCGGCGGGTGGCCTCGAAGCCGTCCATCACCGGCATCTGGATGTCCATCAGCACCGCGTCGAAGCTGCCGTTCTTCATCGCCTCGACCCCCTCGTGGCCGTCCTCGGCGGAGGCGTGGCCGATCCCGACGCTGTCGAGGATCAGCTCCATCACCTGGCGGTTGACCGGATTGTCGTCGACGATCAGCACCATGAAATCGCCAGCCTGCGTCTCCGCCTCGTCGGACGCGGCGCCGGATTCGGCGGCCTGGTCGAGGCTCTCGGCCAGCACCGGCAGATCGAGGGCGAAGCCGAACATCGAGCCCTGGCCCGGATTGCTGTCGCAGGCGATCTGGCCGCCCATCAGGCGTACGTACTGATCGCAGATGGCGAGGCCCAGGCCCGCGCCGCCGTGCTTGCGGGTGGCGGAGTTGTCGGCCTGCTGGAAGCGCTGGAAGAGCTTGGCCTTCTGCTCGGCGTCGAATCCGGCGCCGGTGTCGCGCACCTCGAAGCGCACTTCGTCGCCGCGGCGCGACGCGCTCAGCGTCACCTCTCCGGCCTCGGTGAACTTGATGGCGTTGTTGAGCAGGTTGCCCAGCACCTGGCGCAGCCGTTGCGGATCGCAGTCCACGACGCCGGGCACGCCGGGCTTCAGGTCGCAGCGCAGGGTCAGGCCCTTTTCCTGGGCGGAGCCCGCAAAGAGGTCTTTTACCGAGACCAGCAGGTCGGCCAGTTCCACCGGCTCGGGGCGCAGCTCGATCGCGCCCGCCTCGACGCGGGCCAGGTCGAGAAGGTCGGTCAAGAGGCCGTTCAGCAGCCGGCCGGAGCTCTGGATCACACCCACCAGTTCGCGCTGCTGGCCGGTGAGTTCGGTTCGGGTCAGGACGTCGGCGATGCCGAGCACGCCATTCAGCGGCGTGCGGATCTCGTGGCTCATATTGGCCAGGAACTCGCTCTTGGCGCGGTTGGCGGCTTCGGCCGTGTCGCGCGCCACCGCCAGCGTCTCGGCGCTCTGCCGCAGCAGGGTGACGTCGGTCATCACCGTGACGCTGCCGCCGTCGTCGGTGCGGCAGGCCTCGTGACGGATCCAGCGGCCGTCGGGCATATGAAACTCCGACGCGCCTTGGCGCACGCGGGTGACCGTGTCGGCGACCCAGCGCTCCTCGCCCTCGTCGGTCTCGGCGAACCAGCCCAGCGTCTTGGCGGCCGCGATGAAGTCCTGCCGGGGCCGGCCGACCTTGGGGGCGACGCCGCAATCGACCATCAGGGCGGCGAAGGCGTCGTTCCAGACCTTCAGGCCGTCGGCGGGATCGTAGAAGGCCAGCCCCGCCGGCACGGCGTTGAGCGCGTCGCGCACGCTCTGGAAGGTGCTGCGCTGGCCGAGCCGCTCCATGAACACCAGGCTGGCGCTGGCCAGCAGAATCAAGACGGCAAGCCCGCTCACCGTCACGGCGAGGCTGGCGCGATCGATGACCGCGGTGTCGGTGACGAGGCTGGGGTTGGGCGTGAGCGTCACCGCGGTCATGGCGGTGAAATGCAGGCCGACGATGGCCAGGACGAAGACAAAGGCCGGCGGGGCCCAGGCCCAGACACCCTTGATCAGGTCGCGTATGGAAAAGGCCGCGACGCCGCCCGCGCAGGCGATCAGAATCGAGACCGCCACGTACCACAGGCTCCAACTGACGTCGGCCTGCGTGCGGATGGCGTCGATGCCGGTGTAGTGCATGACCGCGATGCTGGCGCCCGCGACCGCCCCGCCGACCAGGCTGGAATGCAGGTCGCGGCGAAAGGTCGGCAGGGCGAAGCCCAGGCCCATGCCGAGCACCACGACCACGAAGGAGGCGATCGTCTCGACGACATCGTAGCTGATCGTCATCGTCGGCTGATAGGCCAGCATGGCGATGAAGTGGGTCGCCCAGACGCCGGAGCCGACGACCAGCGCGGTCAGGCCAAGCCACGCCCAGCGCAGGGCGCCGGACGCCCGGACGCTACGGGCGTGAAAGCCGAAGCCGGTGCAGGTGGCGACGATGCAGATCAGCGCGGCCACCGCCACCAGGCGAAGGTCGTGCTGCACGAAGATGCAGGTCAGTACGGCGAACACAGCTTTAGACTTCCGTGGGGGAACTTTCCGGCAAAGTAATCCGCAGGGGTTAACAGAGTGGGATCGCCGGCAAACCTTGGTCGGCGAGGCGTCCGGGACCGCGCCGTGGAAGTGTATGGGGGCGTGGAATCGAGCGTCCCACTGTCAGGCCGCGAGCCGCGCGATCGTGGCGCAATCCTCCACCTCACCGATCAGGGCGCCAGCGGAGACGGGCTTGGCCAGGTGGGCGTCGGCGCCGGCCTGCCGCGAGGCGGCCACGTGCTCGTCCAGGCAATTGGCGGACACCACGATGATCCGGGCGGGCGAGCCGCCGCGCTGGGCTTCCAGGGCGCGAATCCGCCGAGTGGCTTCGAACCCGTCCATCACCGGCATCTGCAGGTCCATCAGGATGGCGTCGTGCGCGCAGACGGTCATGGCATCCACCGCCTCCAGACCGTTTTCCACCGAGGCGTGGGCGATCCCGACGCTATCGAGGATCATCTCCAACACCTGGCGGTTGATGGCGTTGTCGTCGACGATCAGCACGCTGAACGCCTCGGGCCGCTCACAGTCGGCGGCCATATCCGGCGGCGACTCCGGCGGTGGGGATACGACCAGCACCGGCGCGGCAAGCGGTTCAGAGACCGCCTGAGGCTCGGCGGGATCGGTCATCGAGGACGCGGGCGCCGGCATGGCGGCGTGATCCAGGTCCTCACCGGTCCAGACCGGCCGGGCGGGCTGATAGGGCGCGATACCGCAGCGGCGGCGCGACGAGGCAAATCCGCGAAACAACCGTCCGCCGGCGCGGCGCTCGGCGCGCAGGACCGGCAGGTAGAAACCGAACGCCACGCTCATGGCGACGATCCAGATCGCCACGCCGATGGCCACCAGCGGGAGATCCGGCATAGAGTTGATATAAGTATACATACGGATCCTCCCTTTCTCTTCTCACCTCGTCATCGCTAGATTGCCTCAACAGGCTTAAAATATGGTTTTATTATAAGGCGTTTCGCCCTCCGTATCTTTACGGATCCAAGTATAAGTAGATCTACGTAGGCCACGGGACGCCGGCCCTCACCCCGCCCAACGACGTTCGCCGACTAGATACCCCCCAGGGGCATATTGCCTTTGTCGTCGTGCAGCCCTAGGGCTTCGCTGTCGGGCGCGGAACGCCGATGCGGAAAGGGGGCGCCCATGGATCGCCAGGACCGGCCAAAGCTGCTCAATCGCCTGAACCGCATCGAGGGCCAGGTGCGCGGCCTCTCGCGGATGGTCGAGGAAGACCGCTACTGCATCGACATCCTGACCCAGGTCCAGGCGGCGCGGGCGGCGCTGGCCCGGGTGGAGGGCGAGCTGCTGAAAGGCCACCTTGGCCACTGCATCGAGGGCGCGATCCTGGGCGGCGACCAGGACGACCAGCGCCGCAAGGCCGCCGAACTGATCGAGCTGCTGGGGCGCGCCGCCCGATGAGGCGCTTTCTGGCGGCGCTTTCCCTGGCGGCCCCGCTGGCGCTCGGCGGCGCGGCCCGCGCCCAGTCCATGCCAGACATGCCGGGGATGGACATGAGCCAGCCGATGACCGGCGCCTATGGCCCCTACGCCATGAACCGCGAGGCGTCGGGCACCTCCTGGCAGCCGGACGCCTCGCCGCACGAGGGCCTGCATCTGATGGAGGGCCCGTGGAGCGTGATGTTCCACGGCGACCTGTACGGCGTCCACGACCAGCAGAACGGCCCGCGGGGCGGCGAGAAGGACTTCGTCTCCGGCATGTTCATGGGCATGGCCCAGCGGCCGGTGGGCGATGTCGGGACCCTGCAACTGCGCGCCATGCTGAGCCCGGAACCCTTGATGGGGCCGGCCGGCTATCCGCTGCTGCTGGCCACCGGCGAGACGGCCAACGGCAAGACTCCGCTGGTCGACCGGCAGCATCCGCACAACCTGTTCATGGAGCTTTCGGCCTCCTACAGCGTGAAGCTGTCGGCCCGCGACAGCATGTTCGTTTACGCCGGCCTGCCGGGCGAGCCCGCCTTCGGCCCGCCGGCCTTCATGCACCGGCTCTCCATCGAAGACAGCCCCGAGGCGCCGATCAGCCACCACTGGCTGGACTCCACCCACATCTCCTTCGGCGTGGTGACCGGCGGGCTGGTGCGTGGCGACTGGAAGATCGAGGCCTCGGCCTACAACGGCCGCGAGCCCGACCAGCACCGCTATGACATCGAGACCGGCGCGCTGGACTCCACCGCCGTGCGCCTGTCGTGGAATCCGGCGAGGACGCTGTCGCTGCAGGTTTCCTGGGCCGACGAGATCAGCCCCGAGCAGCTGGAGCCGGGCGTCGACCAGCACAAGGTCTCGGCCAGCGCCATCTACACCGTGCCGTTCGGCGACCACGGCTGGTGGTCCTCCACCGCCGCCTGGGGCGTCCGCTCCAGCCAAGGGGTCGACCTGGACGCCTGGGTGCTGGAAAGCGCGCTGAAACCCAACGCCCGCTGGACGATCTTCGGCCGCGCCGAACGGGTGGACAACGACGAGCTGATCGCCCCCTTGGAAGGTCTCGCCATGGGCCAGCCCGGCCCGGTGTTCACGGTCGGCAAGATCTCGGTGGGCGCCATCCGCGACTGGCCGGTCGGGAACCACCTGAGCTTCGGCCTGGGCGGCCTCTACGCGGTCAACTTCGTGCCAGGCGGCCTCGCCGCCGCCTATGGCTCGGACGACCCCACCGGCTTCATGGCCTTCGTGCGGCTGAAGCTCCGCTAGGGCCCAGCGGCGACGTTGCCGACCCGGTCGAGCTGTTCGGGCCGGGGCCGCGGCGGCAGGCTCAGGCGTGACAGGCTGACCACCACCGCCAACCCGGCGAGACCCGACGCGGTGGCGAGCGCCGAGGTCACCGCGTGGGCGCCGGCCAGCTGGAAGAACACCGCGGTGGTCACCGCGCCGGTCGTCTGGCCAAGCAGCCGCGCGGTGGCCAGCGCCCCGCCGGCCGCCCCGCTGCGGTGCAGGGGCGCGGCGGTGACCATGGCGCGGTTGTTGGGCGACTGGAAAAAGCCGAAGCCCAGGCCGCACAGCGCCATCCGCCAGGCGATGTCCAGGTTCGAAACGCCCGGATGGATCGCCGCCAGCAGGGCCAGGCCGACGGCGAAGGTGGCGAGACCGATGGCGCCCAGCGTTCCAGCCCGGTGGCGGTCGGCGAGGCGGCCGGCGATCGGCGCGGCGATCCCCACCGCCAGCGGCCAGGGCGTCATCAGGAGGCCCGTCTCGACGGCGCTACGGCCCAGCACCCCCTGGAAATAGAAGGGCAGGCCGACGTAGGCCATCATCTGGGCGGTGAAGGAGACGATCGAGGTGGCGATCGACAGGCCGAAGATCGGAATCTTCAAGAGGTCGAAGGGCACCAGCGGCGCCTCGCGGCGAAGCTCCCGCCAGGTGAGCATGCCCGCGGCCACCGCGCCCACCGCCAGTTTGGCGAGGCCGGAGGCCAGGCCTTCGCGCACCACGCCCTCGGCGCCGGTGATCAGGAAGCCGAACGCCAGCGCGTTCAGCACGGCCGAGACCCAGTCGAACTTGCGCGGCGACCCGACGGTCTTAGGCAGCGATCGGCTGGCGATGGCGATGGCCAGCACCCCGATCGGCACATTGATGGCGAACAGCCACGCCCACGACGCCCGGGCCAGGATCGCCGCGGCGACGGTGGGTCCGAGCGCCGCGGAGACCGAGATGACCAGCGCGTTCAGCCCCATCGCCCGGCCCAGGAACCGCTTGGGATAGGTGAAGCGGACCAGCGCGGAATTGATGCTCATGATCCCGCCCGCGCCCAGGCCCTGCAGCACCCGCGCCGAGGTCAGCTCGGCGAGGTTGTGCGACAGCGCGCACCCGAGCGACCCCAGGGTGAACACCGCCAGGCCGACCATGTAGACCCGCCGGTAGCCCAGCCGGTCGCCTAGCGCCGCCAGCGGCAGCAGCGTCACGGTGATCGCCAGCTGATAGGCGTTGACGATCCAGATCGAGGAGGCGGCGCTGGCGTGCAGGTCGTGGGCGATGGTCGGCAGGGCGACGTTGGCGATCGCCCCGTCCAGCACCGACATGGTCATGGCCAGCCAGATCGCCGCCACCGACCAGTAGCGGCGCGGGATCGGCAGGCCATCCGGCGCGCTCGGCGGGGCGTGGGCGTCGGTGTCTTCCTGGGCGATGTCGTCGAGGGTCGCGGAGAGAGGCTTGGCCATGGCGGTCAAACCCCTCAGGCGCGGATTGGCGCCAGCCTCACGCGCTGGCCGCCGCGCTGGGCCGCGCCTTCACCCGTTCGAACCAGTCGGTGAGCTTGCCAAACGCCGGGTCCAGCGGCTGGCCGACCTGGCCGCCGAAGTCGACGAAGGCGAACAGCAGGACGTCGGCCAGGGTGAAGCGGTCGCCGGCGACCCAGGGGCCCTTGAACTCACCCTCCAGCCATTCCAGCCCGTCGCGGGCGACGGCCTTCAGGCCATCGGCGGCCTCCGGCAGGAGGCGCATCCGGCCCTCGAACAACTTCAGGCCCTCGGCGTAGCGGAAGCCGTTGGCCATCGGTTCGCAGATCTTCAGGTCCACCCGGCGCGTCCACATGCGGGTCGTGGCGCGCTCCTGAGCCGTCGTGCCGATCAGCGGCGGGTTCGGATGCTGCTCCTCGATATATTCGCAGATGGCGGTGATCTCGGTGACCGTCGAGCCATCTTCCAACTCCAGCGCCGGCGTCTGGCCGGCCCGGTTGACCGTGGCGTTATAGGGTTCGCGGCGGTTCTCCCCGCCCATCAGGTCCACCTTCACGAAGGGGATTTCCAGGCCCTTCTCCGCCAGGAACATCTTCACGGTGCGGGGATTTGGGCCGATCGAAACGTGCAGCTTCACGGGGGCGTCCTCCATTAGGTTGGCAAAGCTCTAGAGGGCTGCCCGCGGCGGCGTCAACGAATCAGCTGCTAACCAAATTTTTACCATCCGGCGTGGCGTTTCGACGCGGTTTGGCGTATAGAAGCGCCCATGGCTGATCGACAGTTCAAACCCGACCTGACGGGATCTGACGAGACGCTCGAGCACCTCCTCGCCCGTCTCCGCTCCACCCTGCGCCACCCGGCCCGGCCGCGGCGCGACGGCCCCTCGGACTGGGACAGCTTCGTGACCTCCCGGCGTCCGCCCCGCGGCGCCGGCGGCGCCGAAGCGCCGATTCCCCGCGAAAGACCGGTCCCCGACGCCTACGCGCCGATCTGAGGTCTAAAGCCCCGCTGGCTTCGGCCCGCCGGTCGCCCAATCCAGAAGCTCCACGGGATGCACCACCGGCATGGTCACTGCCGGCGCGATCTGGGCGATGCAGCCGACGTTGCCCGCCGCGACCACCTGAGCCTGGGTGCGCGCGATATTGGCCGCCTTGCGCGCCCGCAGGCGCCCGGCCAGTTCCGGCTGCAGGATGTTGTAGACCCCGGCGGAGCCACAGCAGAGGTGGCCCTCGGCGATCGGCCGCACCTCGAAGCCGGCCTGGGCGAGCAGCTCCGCCGGGCCGGTCTTGATCCCCTGGCCGTGCTGCAACGAGCAGGGCGCGTGATAGGCGACGCTGAGCTTGCCCGGACGGGTCACCGGCGGCAGGCCGACCTCGCCGATGAATTCCAGGATGTCCCGGGCGCGCGCCGCCGCCTGCGCTGCGTGGGCATCGCCGCCCAGCCGCTGGCCATAGGCTTTCAAGGTCGTGCCGCAGCCGGCGGCGGTCGTGACGATGGCGTCGAACGGCCCGGCGCGGGTCCAGGCGGCGACATTGGCCGCGGCGAGGTCGCGGGCCTCGTCGGCGCGGCCCAGGTGCTCCGAGAGCGCCCCACAGCAGCCCTCGCCTTCCACCAGCGCCACCTCGTAGCCGGCGCGGGCGATCAGCCGGATCGCCGCGGCGCGGATGGTGGGCGCCATGGCCGGCTCGACGCAGCCCTGCAGCAGGGCGACCCGGCCCCGACTGACGCCCTGCGCCGGCGTCGAAGCGGGCGAGGCCGGCGCCGCGACCGGCTCCGGAACCAGGCGCAGCAGGGCGGCGAGCGGCGAAAGCTTCAGCGCCGCGAACGCCGGTTCCAGCGGCCGAGCCAACCGACCCAGCGTCAGCGCGGCGCGTAGGCGGCGCGGCCGCGTCATCACCTGCGGGATCGCCCAGCGCAGCAGGCGCTCGCCCAGCGGCCGGCGATAGTGCGCCTCGATGTGGGCGCGGCCGTGGTCGATCAACTGGGCGTAATCGACGCCGGACGGGCAGGTGGTCTTGCAAGCCAGGCACGACAGGCAACGGTCCACATGGGTCACGGTGGAGGCGGCCGGCGCGCCGCCGTCTTCCAGCATGGCCTTGATCAGCTCGATCCGGCCGCGCGGGCTGTCGCGCTCGTCGCCCAGCAGGACGTAGGTGGGGCAGGTCGCCGTGCAGAAGCCGCAGTGGACGCACTTGCGGATCTGCGCGTTGCTGGCCGCGGTCTCCGGATCGGCGAGCTGGGCAGGCGTGAAAGCGGTCTGCATCAGAAGGGCGCCATGCGGCCGGGGTTGAGCACGCCCTTGGGATCGAAGGCCGCCTTCACCCGCGCGCTCAACGCCGCCAGCGGCCCGGCCAGCGGTTCGAAGGCGGGGCCGTCGCCCCGATAGAGTGTGGCGTGGCCGCCGAGCGCGCGGACGGCGGCGCGGACATGCACCGGCTCGGCGTCCGACAGCAGCCAGACCAGGCCGCCGCCCCAGTCGTAGAGCGTCTCGCCCGCCAAGGCCTCGCCGACCCGAAAGCCCGCGGCCGGCGGTACGGAGAGCCGCCACAGCGGCCGTGGATCCCTGGCGAAGGCCTCGACCTCGCGGACCTGCATCCAGAACTCGCGGCTATGGTCGGCGTCGAGCCGTTCGGCGCGGCCAAAGCCCTTCAGGGCCATGGCCAGATGCTCGGCGCGCACGGCGACGGACGCCGCGAATCCCTCCAGCCGAAACGCCGTCACCGCCATCTGGCCCTTCAGCGGCGCCCGGCGGGCCGTCGCCAGGGGCAGGTGCGCCACGCCGGAAACCTCCACGGGCGCGTTCATCGCCGCGACCATCGCCTCGTTGGCGCGAGCGTCCGGCAGGCCGAAGATCAGCAGCGTCGCCTCGGTGCGCGCCGCCGGCAGCACCTTGATGGTCACCTCGGTCAGCACCGCCAGCGTGCCCCAGGACCCGGCCAGCAGCTTGGCGAGGTCATAGCCGGTGACGTTCTTCACCACCTTGCCGCCGGCCTTGATCAGCTCGCCGCGCCCGGTCACCGCCTGCAGGCCCAGGAAGTGGTCCCGCGCCGCGCCCGCCCGGATGCGGCGCGGGCCGGAAAGGTTGGCCGCCAGCGCGCCGCCCAGCGTCGGCTTGCCCTTGGCGCCCAGCAGGCGCGTCAGCTGCGGCGGCTCGAATGGCAGCATCTGGCCCTGGGCGGCCACCAGTTTCTCCAGCGCCGCCAGGGTGACGCCCGGCTGGGCGGTCAGCACCAGTTCCTCCGGCGCATAGTCGATGACCTTGGAAAGCCCCACGAGGCTGAGCACCGCGTCGGTCGCCACGCCCCCTTTTAAGGAATTGGAGCCGATCCCGCGCTTGGTCCCGCCACCGACGATCTCCAGGGTGCGCCCCGCCGCGCCGACTTCGGCGACCAGCTCGACCACGTCTTCGGCGGTCTTTGGCGTCTCGATGCGGGCGGCCAGATCCAGCATCTAGAACCGCGGCAGGTCGGGGAACGCGGTCTGGCCGCGATGCACATGCACCCGGCCAAGCTCGGCGCAGCGGTGCAGGCGCGGAAACACCTTGCCGGGGTTGAGCAGCAGGTCGGGGTCGAAGGCGCACTTCACCCGCTGCTGGCAGGCGAGATCGGTCTCGGAGAACATCTCGCCCATCAGGTCGCGCTTTTCGACGCCCACACCGTGCTCGCCGGTGAGCACGCCGCCCACCGCCACGCAGAGCTTGAGGATATCGGCGCCGAAGGCCTCGGCCGCCTCCAACTGCCCCGGCTGGTCGGCGTCGTAGAGGATCAGCGGGTGCAGGTTGCCATCGCCGGCGTGGAAGACGTTGGCGACGCCCAGGCCATACTCCAGGCCTATCTGGGTGATGGCGGCGAGCACGTGCGGCAGCTCGCGGCGCGGAATGGTGCCGTCCATGCAGTAGTAGTCCGGCGAGATGCGCCCCACCGCCGGAAACGCCGCCTTGCGCCCGGCCCAGAAGGCCAGCCGTTCGGCCTCGCTCTGCGACGTTCGGATGGTCGTCGCGCCTCGCGCCCGGGCCAGCTCCACCACATGGGCCGACAGTTCGGCGCATTCGGCCTCCGGGCCGTCCAGCTCGACGATCAGCAGGGCTTCGGCCTCGGTGGGATAGCCCGCGTGGACGAAGGCCTCGGCGGCGACGATCGCCGGTCGGTCCATCATCTCCATGCCGGCCGGGATCACGCCGGCGGCGATGATATCGCCCACCGCGCCGCCCGCCGCCTCCACGGAGCTGAAGCCCAGCAGCATCGCCCGCGCGGTCTCCGGTTTCTTCAACAGGCGGACCGTGACCTCGGTCACCACCCCCAGCAGCCCCTCCGAGCCGGAGACCACGCCCAGGAGATCGTAGCCCGCCGCGTCGAAGCCCTTGCCGCCCAGCCGCACCACCTCGCCGCTCATCAGCACGATCTCGCAGCCGAGCAGGTTGTTGGTGGTCAGCCCATACTTCAGGCAGTGCACGCCGCCGGAGTTCTCCGCCACGTTGCCGCCGATGGTGCAGGCGATCTGGCTGGAGGGGTCGGGCGCGTAATAGAAGCCGTCCGCCTCCACCGCCGCGGTGATGGCGAGGTTGGTGACGCCGGGCTGCACCACGGCGCAGCGGTTGGCGTAATCGACCTCCAGCACCTGGTTGAACTTGGCCATGCCCAGCACGATGCCGTCGGTGAGTGGCAGGGCGCCGCCGGAAAGCGAGGTGCCTGCACCCCGCGGCACGACTTTCACCCCATGGGCCTGGCACCAGGCCAGGACCGCGGAGACCTGCGCCACCGTCTCCGGCAGCACCACCGCCAGCGGGGTCTGGCGATAGGCCGACAGCCCGTCCGACTGGAACGGAACCAGGTCCGCCGGATCGCCGATCACGCCCTCGCCCGGGACCAGCCGCCGCAGGGCGCGCACGATCTCGGCCTTGCGGGCGATCAGGGCGGCGTCGGGCAGCGGCATCTTCATGGCCGGCCTTGAGTACCCCGTTCCGCCGGCAAGTTCACCGCCTCACGCGCCGCTGGGGGCCCCTGAGTCAGATCGTCTCATCCGTAACGGCCCTGAGTTGAGGTGAAGGTCGCAGATGGCCTATGTCCGCGTCACGCAATCAGCCGAACCCCTCGGGGCTCCGGCGTCCTTGCCAGGGGCGGCCAGCGTTTGAGTCGTGGCCGCCCCGACTAGTTTCCCGAAAACCGGAGTGGCGGCCGCCCGTTCAGCGATGGGTCTGCACGGCTTGCGCCTGCGCCGCGCGGCGCTCTTGGACTTCCTTCTTATGGGCCAGGTGGTGGCCGACGGCGCAGCCGGCGGCGGCGCCCAGCAAGGCGTGATGGCCGGCGACGTGGCCGGCGACGCCGCCCACCACCGCGCCCTTCAGGCACCCCTTGGCCTGCGCGGCGCCGGCGGCGGGGAGGCTGAGCGCCAGGGCGATGGCGGCAAAGGTGACGATCTTCATTTGAGGCATCCTCGACAGATTGGCCCTGACGCTAGGCCGCGCCCCCGCCCGCGCCAAGTTAAGGAACGCTCATGCGGCGCGGCGGCTATTCGCCCTTGAAGGCCCTATTCACCCTTGAAAACAGGCGTGCGCTTTTCGTTGAAACTGGCGACGCCCTCTCGGCGGTCGGCGGTCTTGAAGAGGCGGTTGTAGGCGGAAAGCTCCATCTCCATCGCCGCGGCCAGGTCGAGCGAATGGGCCTCTCGGACCACATGCTTCAGCGCCCGCACCGACAGCGGCGCCCTGGACGCGATTTCCGCGGCGACGCCCAGAACCGTCTCCATCAGGGCGTCCGGCGCGGTGACGCCATTGACCACGCCATACTCCAGCGCCTGGGCGGCGGTGAACGGCCGGCCGGTGGTGAGGATCTCGATGGCGCGCCGCTCGCCGGCGCAACGGCGCAGGAGCTGGGTGCCGCCCAGGCCCGGCATGATGCCCAGGCCCACCTCCGGCAGACCGAACCGCGCGGTCTCCGAGGCGTAGGCGAAGTCGCAGGCCAGCGTCATCTCGCAGCCGCCGCCCATGGCCGCGCCGTTGACCGCCGCGATGATGGGCACGGGGACCGAGAGCTGGGCGCGCACCATGGCTTCGAAGACCCTGTGCTGCAGGGCCCAGGTCTCGTCGGTCATGCCGTTGCGTTCCTTGAGGTCCGCGCCGGCCTGGAAGTGCCGGCCCTCGCCGGTGAGGATCACGCAGCGCAGGTCTTCCAGCGCGGCCAGGCCGGTCCAGGCCTGCGTCAGTTCTTCGCCCATCAGGGTGGAGAGCGCGTTGGCGACCTCCGGCCGGTTGAACGCCACGATCGCCACGCCCGGCGCGGCCTCGGTCAGCTTGATGGTCGTGTAGGCTTCTTGCGGCATGCTCAAAAACTCTTCGGCCTAGAAAGACTTAGGCAGGTCCAGCACGTGGGTGGCCACGTGGCTGAGGATGAGGTTCGTGGAGATCGGGGCGACCTGGTAGAGGCGGGTCTCGCGGAACTTGCGTTCGATGTCGTATTCCTCGGCGAAGCCGAAGCCACCGTGGGTCTGGACGCACATGTCGGCGGCGTACCAGGAGGCTTCCGACGCCGCCAGCTTGGCCATGTTGGCCTCGGTCCCGCAAGCGCGGCCGGCCTCGAACAGGGCCGCGGCGTGGTCGACCATGTGGCTGGCGGCGGTCATCTGGACATAGGCCCGGGCGATGGGGAACTGCACCCCCTGGTTCTCGCCGATCAGTCGGCCGAACACCTCGCGCTCGCGAGCGTAGGCGGAGGCGCGGTCGATGAAGAACTTCGCGTCGCCGATGCATTCCGCCGCGATCAGGATCCGCTCGGCGTTCATGCCGTCCAGGATGTAGCGGAAGCCATTGCCCTCCTCGCCGATCAGGTTGGCGGCGGGCACAGCCAGATCCTCGAAGAACAGCTCGGTGGTGGCGTGGTTCAGCATGGTGCGGACCGGCCGGATGGTCAGGCCGTTCCCCACGGCGTCGCGCATGTCGACCAGCAGCACGCTCATGCCGTCCGACGGCTTGGCGGCGTCGGCGCGGGCGGTGGTGCGGCAGAGCAGGACCATCAGGTCGGAGTGCTCGGCGCGGCTGATCCACAGCTTGCGGCCGTTGACGACGTAGTTGTCGCCGTCGCGCCGGGCGAAGGTGGTGATGCGGGTGGTGTCGGTGCCGGCGTCGGGCTCGGTGACGCCGAAGGCCTGCAGCCGCAGCTCGCCCGAGGCGATCTTGGGCAGGTATTGGGCCTTTTGCCGCT
>DATAUR010000055.1:0-8739 GCA_036268175.1 Phenylobacterium sp.
CGCGAAGCGGCTTGTCCGGGCCCCATGAACTCCGCGTTGAGGGCTAAATCTCGGGCGATCGTGCCTATGGGTCCCGGTCTTTGCTGCGCAAAACCGGGATGGCCTGAAGAGATCAGACGTGCCCCAGGCGCTTCGGCGCAGCCAGGCGCCAGCTGCTCAGGACCCTGGCCTCCACGTGCTCCCAATCGGTGTCCGTCGCCGCCAGGCTCATGGCGATCCAGCCCGACGGCCAGAGATAGGCCGGCCGGGTGAAGAGCTCGGGATCGGCCTCCAGCAGCATTTCCTGCTCGTCGCGGCCGCCGGTCTTTAGGCAGGCGCAGGTCACGCCGTCGCCGTGTTGGTTGTGCCGGAAGTAGGCGAACATCTTGCCCGCCACGCGGAAGGCTGGAGTGCCGTGGCTGACGATCTCGTCGGTCTCCGGCAGCGCCAGGCAGACCGTTCGCAGGCGGGCCAGCACCGCGTCGGGATCGGCGCTGAGCATCGGGGTCAGGCCGCGCCGCTGGCGATCAGGCTGTTGGCGCAGTCGAGGATGGTGTCCTCCAGCGGCCGCGGCTTCCAGCCGAGGATGCGCTGGGCCTTTTCCGACGAATAGTCGTGCTTCAGGCCAAGCGACGGCGTCACCGAGCCCAGGTCCTTGTCGAACAGGCCGGCCAGCCGGATCACGAAGTCCGGGACCTTGCGGGTCGGGACCTTGCCGGCGCCCGCGCCCAGCCGCGCGCGGAGCAGGGTCGCGAGGTCGCCCATCCAGGCATACTGCCCCGCCGCGATGAACCGCTCGCCGGCGGCGTGCGGGTCGGTCATGGCGCGGATGTGCAGGTCGGCCACGTCGCGCACGTCGACCACGTTGAAGCCCAGGCGCGGGATGCCGGGCACCCGCCCCGACAGCAGGCGTTCGACCACCTGCACCGACTCGGAGAAGTCGCCGCTCGTCACCGGGCCCAGCACCAGCGCCGGATTGACTGTCGCCAGCGTCGTGTCGCTGCTCGACGCGTGGATCAGGTCCCAGGCGGCCCGTTCGGCCAGCGTCTTGGACTGGGCGTAGGCGCCGAGCCCGGGCTCGTGCGGATCGGTCCAGATGGTCTCGTCGGCCACCCAGTCGCCGCGGAACTCAGGGCCCTTGTTGGTCGCCGCCACCGAGGAGGTCAGCACCACCCGCTTGACGCCGGCCTTGATCGCCGCGCCCACCGCGCGCCTGGCGCCTTCGCGCGCCGGGACGATCAGGTCGTTGGGGTCCTTCGGATCGGCGACGCCCAGCGGGGACGCCACATGCAGGACGTAGTCGCAGCCCTGGACCGCCTCGTCCCAGCCGGCGTCGGCGGTGAGGTTGGCGGCGTGGAAGCTCAGGCGGTTGCCGGGATCGACGATCTTGGCCAGCGAGGCGCGGACGGTGGCCTCCTTGGCAAGGTCGCGGACCGTGGTGCGCACCACATAGCCCTGTTGCAGCAGGCCCGCGACGCACCACCCTCCGATGTAGCCAGACCCCCCGGTCACCAGCACCGTTTCGCCGCCGCTCATGGATCGTCTCCCAAGGTCCCGCGGGGTCCGGCCCCGATGTTTACAGTGCTAAGATAGCCGCCAATAGCAGATTTGAGGAACGGCGTAATCGCAAACCGGAAGCGGTCCGGCCTCGCGCCAGCCTGCAACTTCGTGCATGCCGCAGCGCGTTGCTGCAACTCCCCGCGGGTCTTTGCGGCGCTCAATCTGGCCGGCATGGAAACGCCAGCCCACTTCAGCGCCGCCGCGATCGCGATGCACGCGGCCAACGCCCCGCCCAGCGCCCGCGTACGGCTCGCGCCAATCACGCCGGCCACCAATCGGGTGATCCAGCAGCGGCTCGGCCGCGCCATCCGTCAGCGCCGGCGGATGCTGGACCTCACATTGCAGGACATCGCCCAGGCCTGCGGCGTCACCTTCCAGCAGGTGCACAAGTACGAATCCGGCCTCTGCAGCATGTCGGCCTCGCAACTGTGGTGCATCGCCGTCGCCCTGGAGACCCCGGTCGCCTACTTCTACGACGCGCTGGTCACGCCCGAGCTGCTGGCGCCGGCAGACCCCGAGATCGCCTGATCCGACCCCCTCGGATTCGCCCATCCCATCCGTCGAGCCCGCTCCGCGGGTTCGTCCGGTGGGATGGGCGAAGTTCGGCGCCTCTAGCGCGGCGGGGCATGGGTCTTGGCGATGAACGCCGAGACGTCGTCGTGCATGGCCTTCAGCGAGGCCTCGTTGGCGTAAACCATGTGGCCGGACGCATAGTAGTGGTAGCTGATGTTGGCCTGCAGGGCGTCGGGGATCGGCAGGTGGTGCATCTCGTACCAGCCCTCGTAGAACGGCGTCGCCAGGTCGTAGTAGCCGCCGAGCAGCAGGACCTTCAGGTTCGGGTTCTGCTTCATGGCGTTGGCGAGGTCGGGCATGACGTTGAGCATGGCCCTGGGCGCGCCAAAACCACGGCCAGGCGGCACGTGGGCGTTGTCCCAATAGCGGAAGACGTTGACCGAGGGCTTGAACGCCTTGTCGCCGCCATAGCCCAGCGTCTTGCGGGCGTAGTCGTTGAACGCGCTCACATAGGCCGACGACAGCGCCGAGGCCTGCGGGTCGTAGCCGGACTCCTTGGCGAGCGGATCGAGGTCGGGCCCTGAGAAGCGGGTGTCGAGGCGCCCGGTGGTCAGGCCCTGGTCGACCTGCAGCTCCTTTTCGAACTCGCCGCCGGTGATGCGCAGGTCGGCGCGCAGCACATAGGCCGCCGGCAGGCCGGTGTAGTGGGCGTAGCGCTCGGCGATGGCGCGCTTCTTGGCCGGGTCGAGCAGCGCGCCCTGCTGCAGGGCGAGCGCATAGTCGCCGGTGGCGAAGTCCTCGACCTCCTTCATGTAGGCCTCGATGGTCGCCGGCGCGCCCGACACCAGCTTGCGCGACCAGGCGGTGGCCGCATAGGTCGGCAGCGCGGTGATATAGGCCTGGTCGCTGCCCGGATTGTTCTCCGCGCCGTCGACGCTGAGCGCGAAGTTCAAGATCTGCGAGAGCAGCATCACCCCGTTGAAGTCGACGTCCTGGCCGGTCTCCAGGTTGTTGACCAGCACCGCCGAGCGCGGGGTGCCGTAGCTTTCGCCGAACAGGTACTTGGGCGAGTTCCAGCGGCCGTACTGCGACAGGAAGGCGGTGATGAACTGGGTGAAGGCCGCGGCGTCCTCATCGACCCCCCAGAAGGCCTTTTCCTTGTCCTTGCCGGCGATGCGCGAGAAGCCGGTGCCGGGCGCGTCGATGAACACCATGTCGGTGGCGTCCATCATCGAATAGCTGTTGTTGACCACGCTGTAGGGCGCGGGCGGGTTGTGCTGGCCGTTGTCGGCGGTGACGATCCGCTTGGGACCCCAAGCGCCCATGTGCAGCCACATGGTCGCCGAGCCCGGTCCGCCGTTGTAGATGAAGGTGATCGGCCGGTCGGCGGCGGGAGCGCCCTTCTTGAAATAGGCGGTGTAGAACATCGAGGCCTCGGCCTCGGGGTTGCCGCCGGCGCCCAGGTTGGCGCCCGGCGCGGGCCCGGCCTCGCGGCGCGCCGCGTCGTCCCAGCCGCGCGGGTGGACGACGATGGTGCCGGCCACGGCGTGGTAGGGGATCACCTGGCCCTCGACGGTGACGGAGCCTTCGCTGTCCACCCGCTCGGGCTTGAACAACACGCCGGCGTTGGGCTCGGCGGTGTTGGCGTCCGGCTTCTTGGCTTCCGACTGCCGGGCGGCGGAGTCGGGCTGGGCGGCGGACCGGTCGCGGCCGGAATGGGCGGCGGCCGGGCGTTCGGCGGCGGACGACTGGGCCATCGCGGCGCCGGCGATCAACGACAGGGCGGCGCCCGCCAACAAGACTTTTCTCAGCACGTAGGATTCCCCCGAAAAATTGTGCGCGCACGCTAGGCCGCGAGGGATGACCTTGACAACCGGCCAGCCGAACGCGCGGCGATATTTCCAGGCAGCGGCGCGGGGACGGTCAGGCCTCGAACATCGAGTCGACGACGCGGGTCGGCTTCTTCTTGCGCGGCGGCTCCCACATGACGCCCGGATAGCCCTTCAAGGGCGAGAGCTTTTCGCCGGTCCAGGTCCAGTCGGCCTGCTCGCCAAGGTTCATGTGGTAGCGGGTCTCGCGGCCGGTGCGCTCGGAGAACACGGCGCGCGGGATGTTGACCATGGTCGGGACGCGGGGCCGCTCATAGAGCATCGGCGTGCCGCAGCGAGCGCAGAAGCTGCGCGCCGTGCCCCGCTCTGGGTCTTCGTAGCGGGTCAGCAGGTTTGCGCCCTCCAGCACCCGGAAGCGGCTCTTGTAGCTGCCCACATAGGTCGCGTAGGCGGCCCCCTGGGCATGGCGGCTGGCGGCGGAATGGTCGTGCCAGGCCCACCGCGCCGGCACGTCGATCTCGATCCTCACCGCGCCGCAGACGCAAGACCCGGCCGCCTGCACGGCGGACGCCTTGCGGACCTTGGGTTCGCCCTTGGCCTTGGGCGCAGCCTGCCTCACGGCCGGCGCCTGGACGGCGGATGATGCAGGGCCGCAAAAAACGCCCCGCAATGGTCACGCAAAGACCCAAAATACATCACGTTTTTCCCTGGCGCCCGGCCGCGGAGCGCCTATCTCAATCTTCGAGGGATCGGCGACTTCGACCGTCGGTCATAGTGACCCACGGCCTCTAGAAAATGGAGGTCCATTTGAAAGGCCTTATGAAACCCATTCTGGCGGCCCTCGCGGGGGCTTCGCTCATCGCCGTCCCGCTGAGTGCGACGGCGCAAAGCCACGGCGGCCATGGCGGCGGCGGTGGCGGCGGCTTCCATGGGGGCGCTTCCCATGGCGGAGGCTTCCATGGTGGCGGCTTCCATGGCGGTGGCTTCCACGGGGGCGGTTTCCGCGGCGGCCACGGCTTTCGCGGCGGCGGCTTCTTCGCCGGCGGCGTGGGCCTTGGTTTAGCGCTCGGCGCCTACCCCTGGTACTACGACTACGGTCCCGCCTACGGCTACTACCCCGACTACGCCTATGACTACGATTACGGCTATCCGGCCTATCCCTATGCGGCCGGGCCCTATGATGAGGCTGGCCCGCCTCCGCCCGCGGCGCAGGGCGCCCCGCCGGCCGCGGCCTGCGGCAACTGGTCGTGGGACGCCTCGGCCCAACGCTACAACTGGGTCCCCTGCTCTTAAGACAAGGATCCGGTTCGGGGCCACCGGCCGCCGCGCCCCTCGCGGGACGGCGGCCGGGGCGCCTTGGCCCTCTTTGAGGGCCCGCGCTTGACCTGAGGCGGCCACGCCCCGACAGGAAGGCGGATGATCCCCGCCACCCTGCAAGGCCGCCGCGATTTCATCGCTGCCAACACGCGCCTGCAGCGGCCGCCGCACGTGGCGGAGATCGAGCTGCACCTGGCCGACGAGATCACCCCGATCTGGCAGCTCACCGAAGAGGCGCTGCAGGAGATCGGCCTGCCGCCGCCGTTTTGGGCCTTCGCCTGGGCGGGCGGCCAGGCGCTGGCGCGCTATCTGCTCGACACTCCAGATACGGTGGCCGGCAAGCGGGTCATCGACTTCGCCGCGGGCTCGGGCCTGGTGGGCATAGCCGCGGCCAAGGCCGGGGCGGCGAGCGTGCTCTGCGCCGACATCGACGTCTTCTGCGCCGCCGCCGTGGAGCTGAACGCCCAGGCCAACGGCGTCGCCTGCGCCTTCACCGACGAGAACCTGCTGGACGCGCCCGCACCCGCCTGGGCGCAGGTCATCCTGGCCGGAGACATCTGCTACGAGAAGCCGCTGGCCGAGCGGGTGCTGGCCTGGCTCGCCGCCGCGCGGGCGGCCGGCGCGAGCGTGCTGATCGGCGATCCGGGCCGCAGCTATTTCCCGCGCACCGGTCTGACCCGACTCGCCGAATACCAGGTCCCGACGACGCGGGAGCTGGAAGACATGGCGGTGAAGAAGACGGCCGTCTGGGCGATGCCTTGAGCGCTATTCCGCCGCTGATCGCCGTCCTGGTGCTGGGGTCCGCCCTGCTGCACGCCACCTGGAACGTGCTGCTGCGCAGCGGCGCGGACCGGCTGTGGTCGATCACCGTGATGAGCCTGATGTCGGGCGCGGTGGCGGCCGTCGCGGTGTTCGTCGTTCCCATGCCCGCGGCCGCCAGCTGGCCCTACGCCGTGGTCTCGGGCCTGCTGCAGATCGGCTACTGCCTGTTCCTGGTCTGGGCCTATGAGAAGGGCGAGCTGGGGCAGGTGTTTCCCATCGCCCGGGGCGTCGCGCCCCTGCTGGTCGCCCTGGGCGCGGCCGCCCTGGCCGGCGAGCGGCTGTCGATCCTGGCCTGGACCGGCCTGGCGCTGGTCTCGAGCGGCATCCTGGGCCTGAGCCTGGGGCGCGAGCGGCTGGCCGCCCACCCGACCCTGCTGGCCCTGGCCAGCGGCGGCTTCATCGCCGCCTACATGGTCTGCGACGGGATCGGCGTGCGGCTGTCCGATCACCCGATCGGCTATTTCGCCTGGATGTCGGTGGCCCAGGCCGCGCCCATGCCGCTGGTCTATTTCGCGATCCGCCGCCGCTGGCCGGTCATGCGCCCCGACCGCGAGACCGCCAAGGCGTTGGGCGCCGGGGCGATCTCCATGGTCGCCTACGGGGTGGTGGTCTGGGCCATGGCCGGCGCGCTGATGGCCAAGGTCTCCGGCCTGCGGGAAACCTCGATCCTGTTCGCCACCATCCTGGCGGCCCTGTTCCTCAAGGAACGCTTCACGCTCCGCCGGGGCGTCTGCGCGGCGCTGATCACCGCTGGCGCCCTGCTGCTGGCCAGCTAGGCGATGAGCTGGGCGTCGAGTGTGATCTCGGCGTTCAGCACCTTGGAGACCGGGCAATTCTGCTCGGCGCCCTTGGCCAGCTCCTGGAACTTGCCGTCGTCGATCCCGGGGATCCTGGCCCGCAGCGTCAGCGCCGATTTCGAGATCTTGAAGCCGCCGCCGTCGGCCGGATCGAGCGACACCGCGGCCTCGGTCCTGAGTTCCTCGGCGGTGAGGCCGGCCTGCTGCAGGGCGAAGGCCAGCGCCATGGTGAAGCAGCCGGCGTGGGCCGCGGCCAGCAGTTCCTCCGGATTGGTCCCCGGCTCGTCCTCGAAGCGGGTCTTATAGCTGTAGGGGGTGCGGTTGAGCACCGTGGACGCGGTGCTGAGATCGCCGGCGCCGTCGCGCCCCGTGCCGCGCCACACCGCGTTCGCCTTGCGGATCATCGTCGTCGCCTCCGTTAAAGCCTGCCTGGAGCCTAGCTAGGCGCCCGGACGACGGGCCGCCACCCCGCGCGCGTGACAACCGACTCGACTCGCTGCGAACGGCGATTTATGTTGGAACAAACTAGGAACAATGGAGGCCTGAGCGGCCATGCGCGAAGACGGCAAAATCGACTATGTGGAGTTCCCGGCGGGCGACCTGCCGGCCACCAAGGCCTTCTATGCGCAGGCCTTCGGCTGGAGTTTCACCGACTACGGCCCCGAGTACGCCAGCATGTCCGAAGGCCTGGACGGCGGCTTCTACGCCGACGCCGCCGAGCAGGTGAAGACGCCGCTGGTGATCCTCTTCGCCACCGACCTGGAGGCCATGGAGGCCAGGGTGAAGGCCGCCGGCGGGACCGTCACCCAGCCGATCTTCAGCTTCCCCGGCGGTCGCCGCTTCCACTTCCGCGACCCCAGCGGCAATGAGCTCGGGGTGTGGAGCGAAGGGTAACCTCGCAGCGACAGGCTGTTAGCTGCGATGGGTGTGACAGCGCCGGGTTGGAGATCCTCTGCGGCTTGAGTGTTGGCGTCGGCGGCGGGATCGTGTTGGAATCGGCGAGTTCGGGGGCGTTCGATGCGATTTCTTCTTTGCGTGCTGGCGGTGGCGGCTATCGCGGGGCCGGCGATGGCGCAGCCAGCGGAGGCGCCTGCTACACCAGCGGTCGCCCGACTCGCCCCGGGCGCGGTGGCGAAGCCCGTGTCCCTGGCCCGCGTCAAGGCCGAGATGCAGCCCAACCAGGCGGTCGGGACCTATGACGCTATCCCCTGCCTTGGTTTGACGCCGGTCACCTGGAAGCAGATCGCCGGCAAGTTTCTCAACATGCGAGGGATCTTCAGGGAGGAATTGAAGGCTGCCGGCTTCAAGCCGGACAGCGACCCCGGAAACATGTTCGCGGACCAACAGGCCAGTCAGACCGACCTGCAGGTCGGCGCTCTGTTCAAGAGCGCCAATATGGTGGGCTGCCAAGGTCCTATCCACACCAATAGCAAGGTCACCCTGGATGTCGAATGGCAGATCTATTCGAGTCTGCGTCGCGAGGTGTTGGCGACTGCCGAGACCCACGAAACCGGTCTGCAGGTCAGAGGGACATACAGCGCAGACCCTGGTCGCAGCGTCTATCAGTTGGCCTTCGCCGCCAATGTACGTGCCCTATTGGCCAACGAAGCCTTCCGCAAACTGGTCACTGAACCTGAAGCGCCGATCCCTAACGGGACGGTCGCTGCTGGATCGTTGACGCCGATCCGCCTGACGGGCGAAACCACCCATGCCACCTCCATCTCCGACGCCGTGGGATCGGTGGTCGTGGTCTTCGCCGGAGAAAGCTTCGGCAGCGGGGTCCTGGTATCGTCCGACGGCTACCTGCTGACCAATCATCACGTGGTCGGCGCCACCACCCAGGTGAAGATCCGCTGGTCCGATGGGTTCGAGACGACCGGCCAGGTGATCCGCTCCGACAAGCGCCGCGACGTGGCCCTGAT